>CAZCWI010000026.1:0-8575 GCA_964502325.1 uncultured Candidatus Nitrosotenuis sp.
TCCAAGAAAATTCAGAGTCGGCAAACCTAGGTTGTCATAAATTACGATATTATCTACAACTCCTAGGTAGCTTGGCGATGTGTCAATGCCAGAATTACCAACGGTAAGTGGCATTCCGATTGACTTTGTATGATTGTTTAGACTTGCGTAATAGTTTTTGTTTTCTACAACACTTGACATTTCGTCAAAGAAGATTCCGTTGACATTGTACCAGTTTTTGTAATTATCAGTATCATTCATTGCCTGATTCAGGTCTCTATTGGCATAATTGGTGTGAACATACCCAAGCACGACGATTCCAGACGATTGGAGGTTTTGTATGCCCGTAACGTAGTTTGGATCTTGGGCACTGCCAGAGCCATTGTTTGGATTGATTATGGCCAGAATTGGAACTGACGGATGTGCGTTTTTTGCCGCAACGATCTGATCCCATGTTGGACCAGGATAGGTATAAAGCGGAACCATGACACCTGTGAGTTTAGCTGCAAACGCGTCTTGTGATATGCCCAATTGACACAGTACCAACACAAGTGCAAGAACTCCTAAACACGATAATGCTTTTTCCACATGCTGTACTTGTAGCCACGTTTAAAAAAATAATAGAAGATTCTACTGGAAGATTACTTCAACTTTTCATTAACAATACAGATAAACTAAGAATTTGATCAATTGGTGTGACACATGCAAATGTACTGGTTACTGGAACAGGAAGCATACTTGGGCAGGGAATAATCAAATCGCTAAAGCTGTCAAATTCCCAACATTCAAGCCCAGTTACATACAAAATATTTGCTGCAGATATGAGCCCGCAAGCTGCAGGGTTGTACAGGTGCGATAAGGCATTTCTGATTTCTGCACCGTCATCAGATGATTATGGGGATCAGATCATCAAAATTTGTAAGGAAAACAGCATAGATGCAATATTTGTAGGCACAGACGAGGAGATAATGCCACTTGCAGACTTGAAAGACAGAATAAAAAAAGAGTCAGGATCCATCGTAATCACCAATCCAAAAGATGTCATAAAAATGGCCTCCGACAAGTGGGCCACGTACGAATATCTGATGGAGAAGGACATATCTTGCGCACAGTCAGCATTGCCAGAAGATAAGGACGGATTTGTTGGTGAGTTTGGATTCCCACTAGTTGTCAAACCGCGTCAAGGCCATGGCTCCCTTCACTTCTATGTGGTACGCAACGATGACGAGTTAAGACACGCTGTTTCCTCTATCGAGTCGGTTGGGTGGCAGCCGATTTTGCAAGAATATTTGGACGGGGCAGATAACGAATTTACTTCAGGCATAACAATTGACAGAACCGGCAGTTTTGTCATGTCATCGATTTCCATGAAGAAAACTATCAAGAACGGTCAAACATACAAAGCGTTAATTGACGATTTTGATCCTGTTCGAATCTCTGCACAAGAGGTTGCAATAAAAACAGGCGCAAAAGGTCCCATAAACATACAGGCAAAGACAGTAGACGGCGAGCCAAAAGTGTTTGAGATCAATGCAAGGTTTTCTGCCACATGTCCTCTTCGTGCAGTGGCAGGCATTAATGAGCCAGACATAATTTATCGAAACATGATTCTAGGCGAGAGGATCAAAACCAGCGCCTACCAGAAGTTGGCGTGCATGAGATATTGGAGTGAGGTCTATGTTCCAATTTCAACGTATGAGAAAGCGTCTAAGACAAAAACGATTCAAAATCCAAATTCTGACATACCTGTCTATTTCTGAGTCACACATATCTTGAAAAAAATACGTTTCCCGCATTTTTCAAAGACTTGTTGACGTAGACTGCAGAAACTACAAACGAGAATACTGCAGAAATCAGATATGCTACAACGATATTTTCAAATCCAGACTTGCCAAGAATTAGCCCTCCCACAATAACAATGGCTGCAGATATTGAGACCAGATAAACCATCTGCTTTGTCTTGTTTAGAAGAGCCAGGAACATGTTGTTTGCAATAAAAAGCGAAATGAAGACGTTGCTAATTGACGCCAGACGCAACAGCATGACTGTTTTTTCTGTCCCCCCAAGATACTGAGTTATTTGCGGTGCGAAAAAAACCAAAACAAAGGCAGCCGCTACTGATGACATCATCGAATAGAGGACCAGCTGCTTGTATTGTTCCCGTATAAAACCATCAATTTTTCTTGCCTCGTCTATCTTTAGAGTGAGAATCATGTTGTTTATCCGAATGTGGATTGGTGCCATCATGACATACTGGATCATTGCAGCTGCCAGCATTACAAGTAGGCCCATATCCACCCCAGTATGATACGCAGTGTTAAATTCGATGAATTTGCCAGTGCCAGGCAAAATGTCAGGATTGTAAACCCAAGAAAGCACCCTATCTGCAAAAAGCATTATGAAATAAATTGTGCCAAAAAGAAAATGCGGTAGTGTCTCCCATAATTGAATGGAGAATCGAGACGAAATCGTAGTGTCAGTTACTGTCCCAGGATTGTAAAAATGCGGAGCGTTCTCCATGACAACTGATATGGATTTTTTTGCCATCATTTTGTGATGGTGCATGATTGAGAAGACAGACAAGACCGCAAATGCGACAGCCAAGGCAACAAAATATCTAGTGCTATCAGTTGGGATCACCACGTCTCCAAAGAGATACACAACTGTAATTGTCACAAATGCTCCAGTGTATGCAGTTATCAGGTGTTTTATCTTCTTTAATGCAAAAATTACCATGTAGCTTGCCCTGTGCAGCGAAACTGTCACCACACTTACAATTGTGATACCTGCCAATTGATATGGAACATCAAATAGTGTGGCTGCGACAATGATTGCCAAGGTCACCACGGACAGAATTACTCCAACTTCCATGTAGCATCTCTTGATGACCCGTTTTACTTCGCCCAAATTTCCCTGCTCATAGTGAAAAGTAAATAGCCTATGAAACGCCTGCATTGGTCCTTCCATTATCAACAGACCCAAGAACACCCCCCCTACAAACAGGGTGGTAATTTCTTTTGGCAGAAACAGCGCCATCCACAGAGAAACTCCCGTGATGAACAATAACAGTAATGAGCCAAGCCATGGAAATATCATGCCCAGGCCTTCGGCTAATCTTTGTCTCTGGCTAGGAATTGGCGCAGTACGCAACTGCATGGATTCTTTGTCCTGTTCCTCATCATAGTACAAGTCGATGAAATCGTAAACGTGCTTTGCCAGATCATAAAGGCTCTCAAACCCATACTTTTCCACAAGTTCTTTGTTATATCCAAGCACTTCAAGAAAAACAACAATGTCTGCAAGATTGTTTACTCCCTGCTGGATTTGCACAATAGAGCGAGCAGTTTTTTGCACAAACAGCCACGATTCCCTGTTTAGAGATTTGTAGTCAGCGTTTGATATCAGCATGCGATTTCATTTCCTCCAAGTTCAAGCATTTAACAGCGAATGCTTCATCTGCGCCTCCAAAAATTCAACTACTTGACTAAGGCCTTTTTCAATCGGAGTAAGCGCTTCAAATCCCAAATTTTTCTGTATCTTGTCAGATACAGCAAGACCGAATTTGACATCACCTGCCCTCTTTGGGCCAAATTGATATCCAAGATCACTTGTATTGGTGATGTTTTGTAATACATCAAGTAGGTTTTTGATGCTAGTAGAGCTGCCAGTGGCCACATTAAACGTCTGCCCCACGGCTTGCGGCAGATCCATTGACAGCATGTTTGCGTTCACGATATCTTTGACAAACACAAAATCTCGTACCTGCAGTCCGTCCCCGTGTATGGTCGGAACCTGCCTGCGCAAAAGAGTATTTATGAAAACGGTTATGACGCCACTATAGTCGCTTAATTTCTGCCTTGGCCCGTAGACGTTAAAGTATCTCAGGTTGACATTTTCCAAACCATACGTTTGATAGTATGCATCAAGATAGTTCTCAACACATAGTTTTGATGCCCCATATGGGGAGTAAGGTTTGCAGACAAGGTTCTCGCTTGCCTTTGTTCCCAGCACCCCATACACTGCTGCAGAGGATGCAAACACGAACCTTTTGATGCTCTTGCGCAGACAAAAATTCATTATTTCAAGTGTCATGTTGACGTTGACATCGTGCACTACCATTGGCTCGCTAACTGATCTAGGCACGCTTGCAATGGCAGCCTCGTGAAAAACAACGTCTATCCCATCAACGTCGCGCAGCAATTCAGATACGTTTCTTGCATCGCCAATCACGGTGTGGAGGAGCTTGTTTTGTTTGTGTGCCGAGAGATTTTCTAGCGAGCCTGTACTCAGATCATCTATGACTACTGTTTCTATTTCCCTTTTGAGTAATTCATCTACAATGTGGCTCCCAATGAAGCCAGCCCCGCCAGTTACTAGTGCCTTTGAAATCTTCATTGAGCTACACCAACTTTCGGATCTCGGGTTTGTTTTTTCTTGCTAGTTAACGACTCGTATTGCTCCCTAAACCCATCTACTGAACTCTTTAGCGTAAACTCGTTTAAGACTCGTTGTTTTGCAACGCTGCCAAGTTCTGCGCTTAGATTTTTGTCTTTGATCAACTTTATTATTGCCTCTGCAAACTCGTGTGGATGCCTGCTCCGCACTAGAATCCCACATCCTTGCAAGGCTTCTCTGACACCCCCGACGTCTGCTGCCACGATTGCCTTACCGCATGCCATTGCCTCTATCACTGCAAATGGAAAGCCCTCTGTGACGCTGCTTACCGCAACAACATCTGCATCATTGTATACTTTTTCAGGCTCCTTGGTAACGCCCATGAACTTGACAGCGTCTTCAAGGCCGAAATTTTTTACAGATGCGATGCACCTAATGGAATAATCCAGATCTGTTGACCCACCATAAATCAGACATTGAATGTCAGGAATGACTTCTTTGACGTGCTTGATTGACTGAACCAGACATATGATGTCCTTGAAGACCTCCACCCTTGCAACACAGACAACAGTAGGCCTGTTGTGTATTTTTTTGTCATCAAGCGGTCTGAATCGCTTTGTGTCAACTCCGTTGTAAATCACCTTGATTTTAGACTTGTCTGCATGCAGAGCTTGCTCCCAGCTGGCGTTAGAGTTACAGACAGGTGTGATCAAATCTGCAATCGAATAAATTGTTTTTACTATGTTTCTTGAGAAGACCTTCCAGAATACTCTAGACGACTCGTCATGCATGTACGCATTATAATAAAGCAAAAGCTCCCGAAACGCCACACCGTGTTCGGTGATTATCACTGGGCAGCCCTGCTCCATTTTTACAAAAATAGCGATAAAAGACGGAATCCATGCAAGGGAACAGTGAACCACGTCTACTTTTGGTATTTCCAAAGACAGTAGCTGCAAGTTTCGCTGTATCATCTGAAATGCCAGGAGTGCCTCCTTTAGCGTCATTTGCCGATAAAGCGGGTCTTCTAGAATTCTCTGCAAAAAGACTTGCCAGCAAGCACTGTGCTCAAAGCACTTTTTCGTATCATATTTTAGCAGAAATTTGTGCATCCTAAATATCACATCACATAGTTCATGTGGTTCGGTGTAAGCAGTCACAACAGTATCAATGAATTCCATGTAAAGCGGGATGAACTCTTTTTGGATGACATCATCTGAGGTTCGAATGATTTTTCCTATCAGCGATTTTTTCTCATGGCAGTATTCTTCATATCGATTGGAGCCAAATATCGGGATTTCAATTACTTGGACTACCTGCGGCGGCAGTTTGTATTTGCCGTTGCCGTTTGGATTTGACAGCTGATTGACCACTACGAACTCCCAATCAGGCATGTTGTCAATTAGGTTCTTTGTCCAGCTGTAAACTCCGCCGGAGGCGCAGTTCGGATAACAGTCCCAGTTAACTAGAAGAACTTTTTTCATGTGTTGAGAATTCACTCCTATTTTGTTCGATTAACTGGTGTAATTTGTCAAGAGAGTTTTTCGTAGTTTGGCGCGAAGATTGTCTTGTACTAATCAGATTTTCTATCGCATCATATAGCTTGCTTGAATTTTTGATGTTCTCCGAATTGCCCCAGCTTTTCTTGATATCTTCAATTGACTCTTTTTTTGATCTTAGTAGTTCCATTGTCTCACCCTCTCCGAAAAATGGGTTTAGCTTTCTGGTCAAGAACACATATTTTTCAAATATGTGCTGAGCCCCAGACGTATCAGAGGCCAAAAGGAAATTCTCGTACGCCTCCTGTAACGACCAGAGGGACTCCCTTACCGACTCGCCAAGGACGCGATCCGCGTTTTCCTCGTAGATTATGGCAGTTTCAAGATAGAGCCTGCGTGCGTCAGAGTAATGGCCCATCCTAACAAGGCATTCTGCTGCGCACAGGCAGCTTAGAGCTGTGCGGACAAGCATGTTATGCTTTAGAGAGTCAACTGCGTCATTTAGGTAAAAAACAGATGCTTCCAAAAAATCGTTCCCGTCTTCCATTTTAATAGCGTTAAGCCAAAGATCAGACTCGTCGGTAATCCTGTCAGTCCAATTCTTTATCTTCAATACAATTATGTCATCTTTACAAAATTTTTAAGGGCTACCTAATTTTGTTCTTGACGAATCTTCGGATCATTGTTAGATAAGAAGAAAAAATCATTGCCCACAAGATAAAGACAGGATGCAATTAAAATACAAAATTTGAAAAAGATGTTCAATTGCGATGTTTTAATCGCAATGGGTGAATAAATCTTACAAAAACATAGCCATCCATTTCCTCAAATACAGAAAAGATTTTTTTGCCGGTTTTTGTTTGTGTGTTTTTTGCACTCATCATGATTTGTTTAATCAGATTATCACACATAAGACATGTACATCATTTCTTACTGCAATTAGGCAAGAACATTATTATCCAAAAATTGTACAGCTGTTTATTTTAATTAGCAAGTCAAAGTGTTATTTGTTGAAAGCAGTCATACATCAGCCGCAGTATTTCCCATATGCTGGCTTTTTCCACAAGATAAGTTTGGCAGATGTTTTTGTCATAATGGATGACGTCCAATATGACAAAAGATTCACCAACCGAAACAGGATCGTCAGCCCAAACGGATGGATCTGGATCACAGTTCCCATAAACAAGGACCACAAATTCAGCCCAAATCACGCAGTAGAGATAAACAACGATCTTGACTGGAAGGAAACACATCGAAAGAAGATCTTCCACTCGTATTCAAAGACTAGGTTTTTTCACATCTACAAGGATTATTTTGAATCCCTGTACGACAAAAACTGGAACATGCTCTTTGAGATAAACTTGGAGACCACAAAGCAGGTCATAAAATGGCTCGGCATCAAAATCGACATAATTAAAGAGTCCGAGCTCAAAGTTTCTGGCGAGTCAACACAGAGACTGGCAAACGTCTGCAAGGCGCTAGGTGCAGACACATACATTTCTGGATCTGGCGGCGTTGGATACTTGGATGAGAAACTATTTGAGAATAACAACATCAGATTGGAATATCAAAAATACAGATGTCGTCCGTATCCGCAACATCTATCAGAGCAGTTTATTCCCAACCTGTCAATCATAGACATGCTGGCAAACGTTGGGCCTGGCAGCTCACAGTTGATTTCGGAAAGCGCAGAACTTGTAGCAAGTACATAACGCTTCCAGATATCTAGGGATTTAATTAGTTGAATATCTCTGCCAGCTCGTTGTACCTTCCAGTGTATTTTCTTCCAAGTTCAGTTGTGCGATACAAATGACGTTTTGAGTCGTCGGCTGCATTGTTTTCTTCGAGCAGCTTGCAGCGCAATAAAAATTGGATATAGCGCTCCACCTGCTTTGAGTTCAGATTGCATTTGTACATTATGTGCGTCTTTAGTGAACCGTTCTTGCATACTATGAGTATAAAATCAATGATATCAAGCCATCCTCTGTTGCCCCAACCAATTACGTTTCTATCTATGAAATCAAGAGGATTATCCATGTTTTGCTCCCCCACATTGGAACCTCAAACAAACTCAAGAATTCCATCGGGAGATATTGTGTTCTTTTGATATTTTACTAGTGACTCACGTGGCACTTTGTAGAGATTAAATTCTTGGCCAAAGCACATTTTGTGTACTTCGAATGCCTCCACATAATTTATGGAGGTATTAAGACGGCTCTGAAGAGCTCTATATTCGGCAAGGCCTTTGATGGCATTAGACTTGAGGTACAACTTTGTATGTTGTGACCAAAATATGTTTATGAGTTCCACCTTATCATCAACTACATCAGATATATCGTAATAGACCTGAGGCAAAAAGTTCTTGGTCAGAGGTATTTCGTATGACAGAATGTTTGATGTAAACCGTCCAGCTTCTAGTGTTGCAGTGGCAATTGCCCTATGGTCGTGATGGGCATCAAGTGGGGAATGAGTCAAAACAAGGTCAGGATCCGCTTTGGTGATAAAATGCTCTATGTGGTTTATCAAATCGTTGCTCACGCTAAGCTTTGTGTCCTCAAAGTCGTCAATCCAGAGATTCTTGGCGCCAATAAATTTGGCAGATTTCATCAGTTCGTGTGTTCTTTGCTTTGGATCACCAGATACTGCGCCCCGAGTGATCGAATACATGTAAACATTGTGTCCCTGCCTTGCGGCCTTTATGA
>CAZCWI010000026.1:8585-9612 GCA_964502325.1 uncultured Candidatus Nitrosotenuis sp.
GCCCTCCACATCCAAGTTCTATGTCATCTGGATGTGCGCCAATTGCCAGTATATTCACACTAAACGTTTCTTTTCAATTTATTTATTGATGTCCGTATATTCTTCTATAATTATAATCTGAACCATTCTTTCAGGCAGATAATTGTTATAGTAATTTCTATGCACAGCCAGATAAGCGTCAACGATAATGTTTTGATGTATGTCAAGTCTGTCCATTCCCGAAGAGTTGATCTGCGATGACTGCTGGGAGCCGCTTGATGACATAGACCTGTGGACAGTTGATGAAGACGACCACATACTCTGTTCCAGGTGTGAAGAGGAACACCGATGACGGGATCAAAACACCTGGTTTTCTTTTTTGTATTATGTCTTGGCACGCTAGTAGGTATGGCGCAAGCAGATTCTGCAGGCACGGTAATGCTTGCAGTTAGATCATCTACTGCCGATGGCAAGGCGTTTGACGGTATGTGGGTGGAAATTAAATCAGGCGCAAGCTTGGTCCACAGCGGGTTTACGCCACTATCATACAATGCGACGCAGGGAACTGCATACACGGTACACGTCTCAGATTACGGGAATTATAGTTTTCAGAGATGGAATGATGGAAGCATGGATTATTCCAAATCCATCACGCCCACAAGTGATACTATGTTGGTTGCAAATTATCTTAACAAGGCTCCAAGTGCAAGTAACGCAATTTCGGTGCAATTGCCACTGTTGCCCGATTGGTTAAGAGAGGCTGCTAGCTCATGGTTGGCTGGCCACATAAGCGACAAAGACTTTATTTCACAATTACAGCGTTTGGTGGATCAAAAAATCCTCCTCCCCGCTCCCGAGAAAGGAACCCCAAGACAGGAGGGATTTAGCAGCACACAGTGCAAAAAGGGAGACACACATGTAGAGATGGTCGGCAAATACACAAACGGGGACAAGCCATATGAGATTGTTTCTCTGCGAATGACAGTGTTGGACTCTAAAGGGGAAATCCTAGCCAGCGGATCAGGCACGATATCAAACATCGGTGCAC
>CAZCWI010000026.1:9622-16116 GCA_964502325.1 uncultured Candidatus Nitrosotenuis sp.
TGGAAAGCGTCCTGCCAAGAGTGACATCAAGAAATTAACAAGGTAACGAGAATCAGTTTCTTGCAGGTTGTCTGCAGGCAAAACAAATTTTCAAAGTACGATGAATCCGCATCATACACAGTTTTTTTCTATTTTGTTTAAATCCAGACGGGTTGTAAAAAAGATCTAGGACGTTACATATGATTTTTCGTAAAATTGTTACTGCCATGATCAGTGAGCAGACCTTATTATCCATAGCCAGAAAGAATGTTTCATGTCTGCTTTGGAATTTCGTAACGCCGATTTGAACAAACACTCATCGGTAAAAACAGCACAGAATGAAAGATGTACAAAGTGCGGAGGCAATCTCACACGGTGCACCGTTTGCCCAGAGTGTAGAGACGCAACGAGCCATATTTGTACGCAGTGTGGAACCATGATTAAGGAAAGATTCCACACATCGTGTTTTTTTTATGTCGAGAAACTTTACACACAGGCATGTGCCTAATAAAACTAGAATCGAAAAAATCAGCCGGTTTGCAGATGCCTGACCGTGATGATGTTATTGTTAACTAGATACTCGATTGCATCAAGAAATTCAGAGTCAGAGATCTTGTCTTTGGCCCACCAATCGGCCACACTTTTTATCCATGATGGTACAGATGAAGGAGACTCAATCTTGTCTGCAAGTGTTTCCGAACTCACAGACGGAGTTTCCAGTAAACCGTTTGAGGCAGGCTCGGTTTTAATTTGTTCATCATGAGTGTTTGCGAGAATCAGTATTGGTTCTGTTTTGCCACTTAGCATCACCTTGATGTTTCCCAACTCTTCATTTTGCTGCTCAAGATTTATCGCGCGCAGTAGATAGGTGCCCACCTTAAGATTGGAAAAATACGCATTGCCCTTGTGATCTATGCTAGATGATTGAACCTTGTTTCCATTTGCATCATACAGTTCAACAGCCAAGTCTTTGCCAAGTCCAGAGATCTTGGTAGAGTTAGAATCCATGACTGAAACTATTATGAGCTGATCAATGACTTTAGGCCACGGCGTGGTGATTTTGATATCTTGAGATAATCCGGGGGATACAGTTATTGGAGAATATGCATAGACTAGGCCATCTCCAATGGTAACATCGGCCACATAGTGATCTCCTTCGGAAATAGTTGGCTGCAACCAAAACCGAAACGTGTTACCAGATTCGTCAGTGGTGCTGTTTGTCCAGTATTTGTAAGTGCCATCATCAGAGCGGACTGAAACCGAGGCTCCACTAATTGGCATAGAGTCATCAGCGTAAACTATGGAGAATCTAACACTCCCAGGTATCGGCATGCTAAGTTCTACTTTTTGACTTTGCTGCGAGAGTTCCACAAAATCAACATCTACAAACATGCCGCTGGCATAAGCTTCAATTTTGTATCGGTGGTTTAAGGGCAAAGAGAGTTCGTACGGATTACTAGACGGTAGAACTTCCATTGCAGTCTTGTTGGTATCTTGGTATATTTTTAAGACTATACCGTGGTGGGCAGGCCTTTCACCGCCCCACGACTTTATGTCCACTTGAAGTTGGCCCTCAGTTTCCCCATATGAGGCAAGGCAAGGCACCAAAAGAAAAGACAGCAAGATGCCAATTGTTTTGATTTTCATTTTGATATCTAGTCATGAGCATTGTAATTATGGCTTGAGTAATAAGATTCTAGAAGAATCGTATTGAGAATTGTAAGTAAAATTTAGCACTCGGATCTAGCGATACCTGCCGATATTTTCTTTGCCAATTTTGCGAGGGCCAAGTATTTTATTGACGCAGGGTAGGAGCTGGCCTAACAAAGATTGTTTCTCAAGAAAGCCGTCAATGGTTACAGATGGCAGAACCTTACTAAATTCTGTCGGTTTTATCTCAACTGTTGTGATCAGTATGAATTTGACATCAGGATTTATTACTCTTACTTGTCTTAAAAATTCAAATGCAGACAGTTGCTTTATCGACATGTCATATATGACCAAGCCATATTTTACAGGATCGTCGTTAAACAGAGCTAAAGACAAGAAAGGATCATCAAACACATCCACATCAAAATGATTTTCCTCAAGCACCAATTGTATTATTGATGAAGTGTTCTTTTCATCCTCGACCACCAATACGTGTGGGTGTGGAACTACATTGTTTACGTAATGATACATTCTATGTCGACCATCTGTTTACCTAATCAAACATATAACAATTATAGATAATAAGCAGACGCGAAGAAAGTTATAGCAGTTTGTAACAGACACGGATATTTTATTTAGTTAGAGTGCCACACCGCCAAATATCAAAACTTTTTCATATAGCAAACTTTTTTTTCAGACTAATTTTCGCAAGTAACCTGACTGTTCAGTCCGCCGTCATACAATTTGACAATTGTGTCAATGTCACAACTTGAAATGTAAGGATACGTGGTTTGAATTGTGGGCGCCATCAGATCTTCAGGCGCAGTTGAATGTGCAAGTCCCAACGCATGGCCAAATTCATGTCTAAGTATAGTTTTGAACTCCTCATCGCTTAGTTTGTCTACTTCATAGATTGTTATTGTGGATTTTAAGATCTGGTTCTGTGAGTCGTCCGCTATAGACTTGGTAAATCCCGAATAACCATCACCGCTTGCCCCATTAGTCAAAATTACCGTAATCTCCCCCTCCCCTTTTTGCGCATCTATCACGTCAAGATTTGATGGGATGTGAAATTTGGTGGATTTCTCAGATGCATACTCAAGTGCACCTTTCCAGCCAAAGTAATATGTTGAAATTGATCCCGCCGGTCCTTTGTGAAGCAGTGAATCGTCAACATCGATGGTTTTGTCAGAAAGGATAACTTCGGTGATCAGTGGAATCTTTTCAGGATATCTGTCGGCATTTGTTATCCCAACATGTAATACCGCATCAGGCACGATCCTCCACGACAGCCAGGTGTCAATAGTGTCGCCCCTTAGGTTTTGTATCACATAGTTTGTAGGCATGGGACTGAGATTTTGGACTTGGTATTGTTTCCCTACCAGATCCACCACATATAACGAATAAAATGTAAATCCTGCCCCGACAATCAAGGCGGCAGCTGCAATGATGAGGATGTTTTTTCTGCCAAGTTGAAAGTTTTTTTGTTCTTCAAAACGTATGGTCTTATCCAATATCAGTCGCTCCTGCGAATGTTCCTTGTTCTGACGTTCAGATTCAGCCACCTTGTTTTGCAGATTTTGAATCTCCAATTCGTCCTTGCTACTCTTTTCAACAAGCAGGTGGTTGATTTTTTCCAGTAGCATTTTTTGTTGCTCCATCTCTTTTACGGACAGCTTTGCCGCATTATCGTCTATAGTGTTGGATCCGTGTATTCTTTTATCAAGCAAGATCTCAATTTTTTGCTGTAATTGTTTTGCATTTGCGTTGATTATCTCCACTTTGTTCCTTTGCTCGGGAGTCAGATGCCCAAATTTTCCCTGGAACAGCATATCGGCGTATGCCCTTATTGGGACAAGGGGGGTTTTTAGCTCGTGATTAATGATGCTTAGTGAATTTTCCGTCAGGACGATTTTGCTTGACAGTACGTTCTCCACTGTCTTTTTTGAAAAATTGTTTGTTGACTCGATATGATCAATTATTTGTGTGATTTGCTCGTTTTTTGGGATGTCGCTGTAAACTAGACTGTCTAATTTTTTCTGAATCAGTGCGATTTGTTGAAATTCCCGAATTATGAGGTTTTGATCCAATTTGATTAAGATTTGATCCTCAGCAGGTAGTTGAGCAGTTCATCAGGATCGATTGGTTTTCTGAGTACCGAGTGGATGCCCTTTGCCACCAGAACGGCCTGATCATTGTCAGATATGGAAGACGCTGTGAGTGAAACTATTGTTTTGTTATCCAGTTGGTTATTTTTGTGGAGATGCTCAACAACATCATATCCTGAAAAGTCAGGCATTGCCAAGTCCAGCAAAATCACATCAAAGATTTCATTTTGAATCATTTGCAGGCCGTTCTGTCCTCCGTTTGAAATGCAGATATCGTGCCCCATTAGTTTGAAATATCTTTCAAACATTTTGGTAATGTCTTGATTATCGTCAATAAACAATATTTTCATTGCACATTTCCATCTTTGGAATCTATTAAGATTTCCGTATATAACCAAAAAGGTGTACGACAGTGTGATAGTGTGCTAAAAATATGTTGTCAAATGTCGAATTCGAAGTAAAAAACCGAGCCGGTCTTTCCATCACTTTCTACCCAAATGCGTCCGCCAAGTTTTTCCACTATTCCTTTTGATATGGCAAGGCCAAGACCCGTCCCCCCAGCTTTTCTTCTTGCCGAAGTGTCCACTTGATAAAACTTTTGAAAAAGTCCTTTTTGTGATTCAGGTGGGATTCCAATTCCGTTATCACGTATGTAAAAAACAATCTTGTTGTCCTCTTTCTTATAGCCCACCTCGATCTTGCCGCCATCATCAGGAGTGAACTTGATTGCATTTGAAATTAAATTATCAAAAACTTGGCGCAAACGCGTTTTATCAGTACGTATCACAACATCGGAAGTCGGAATATTTGTAATGAATTCCTTGCCCTTTTCTGCCAGCACTTGCTTATAGCTTGAATTAAGATTGGCAAAAAAATCAGCGACAGAGACATCCTCCGTGGTGAATACCATCTTGTTCAAATCCAGCTTTCTCACGTCCATGATGTCGGTGATCAACGTTTCAAGTCGTTTTGCGTTTTTTTCAATTGTCATAATAGAATCCATCTGATCCTCACTCATTTTGCCCATCATCTGGCGCCTTAACATCTTGCAATAGCCAATAATCGGAACAAGTGGGGTTTTTAGTTCATGGGTTATCATCGCAGAAAACTCTTCCTTCGATTTATCAATCTCGATCAGTTTGTCTTTCTGAGACAGGGTTTCATTGTACGCGGCGGTAATTTTGGCAGTTAAGAGTTTCCTAGAACTGATCATTTTGTACACCATATAGATTGCAAACATCACAATCGACAATAATGCGATCTCAAGGTATACCTGTGTGCGCATCAGATCAACTGTGTTAAACACATCCGAAGTTGGTTGCTGTATCACTACCAGCCATTTGTTGTGTGGTACGTCTATAGTGCCATAAATGAGATGTATTTTTGCTCCATTGATTGTTTCAACTATAGTTTTCTCCTCTCCAGTGTAGGTCTTTCCAATAAATTCAAAGTACGGGTACTGTGTTAATCCGTTTTGCACTTTGGGTTCATCAGAGTCTGCAATTATGTTCCAATTCTGGTCAATAAAGAAAACCTGCTCGTTTTTACCCAATTCCAGTTTTTTAAGATTGGATCCTAGATTTGCTAAGCTTAGTGAGCCACCCCAAATTCCAATCATAGAGCCATCCTCTCCAAAGACGGGGGTTCTAATTGCCACCACGTTGTGACCAAGGGTTCCAGATACGTAGACCTCGCTTACGTACGTATCATTGGTTTTCATGACGCCCTCGTACCAGTCCCTATGGGCAAAATTCAGATACTGCAGATTCAGTTGCGACGAATACGGTTCCATCAGGTAAAAATCACCGTTTGGCATGTTAAATGTGATAAACTCAAAATAATCATACTTGCTCAAAATGTTGCGCGCGAGAATTCTTTTCTCCACATCCATGTCTTCGGGTATTCCCCTAGTGGTCTTGCTGATGAATTCAGAATACTGTACATTTTTCACGATTGGTAAATTCCTAGTTACCTCAATTAGATTAACTGCATTTTGCAGATTGCTATCTAACATGTCAGTTAAGAGACGGAGTTTATCGTTTTTTGCGTCTTCGATGTTTTGTACTTCTTGGCGAATTTGAATATCCCCATGCCAAACTATGAGCAATACACCTATTGAGGACAGGATCAGTATTACAGATGCCGATAATAATTGTCCCATGTAATATGCATCTCTGATTTTAATGTGCTTTTGAGCATCGATAGTTTTAGATCCTTTTGCCTATAAGCATAATGTATGCAGATATGCGTTATCCGCATTACCGGTATTCAGAGCCACAATCACCCACAGATGAAAACAGGTCTTCGGATTTTGACGTTACAGACTTTATTTTTTCATGATCCTCTTTGTCCAAGATTAATGAAAACGTCTTGGCGTTGTCTGCCAGGTGCTCCGCTATGCCAAGCCTTGCGCCAATTATCACGCCCGCAACGGCAGGCTTGTCTAAGATGTATCTCGTAGCAACGCTTGCAATGCCTACACCGTGTTTTTTTGCCACGCCATCAAGCACTCCAAGCAACTCTTGGAACAGAGCCCACCCTCCCCACGCGTCAATCATGTTCTTGTATTTCTGCAGACTAAACGTGTACAGGCCGGACCTAGCAGGCTCTGGCTTTTTCAGATAACTCTCAGAGAGGAATCCCCCAAGCAAGGTCCCATAGGTGAGCAGTTTGATTCCGTGCCTTTGGCAAAATGGAACCATCATCATTTCTGGCCTCTGATCCAGTATGGAATACTGCACTTGGTTTGACACCAGC
>CAZCWI010000027.1:0-15432 GCA_964502325.1 uncultured Candidatus Nitrosotenuis sp.
TGGACGTAAACGACGTGGTGATCTATGGCGACGAGGTGCCTCAAATCCCAGGCGCATGGACTGGATTCAATGACAGAGTTGATGTACATGCACCTGTATTGCTTGACTCTGGACTGTATCATTTTGAAATCAAGATTTTTGGAATTGATTACGACCAGAACATATTTGCAGAAAGCAACGTCAAGACATTCAATTCGTGGCTTAGTGTTGGTGATATATCCAACCAAAAACTCACATATGATGGTAAGTCATACGACGCTTCAATAATCTCATATTATGACAAAATAAGTAATTTCAAATTTGACGAAACAAAAAAATCCATTTCATTTTCGATGCCATTTAACTGGGATACAAAAAGAATTGGAGATCAGCCAATATTTGTACATCAGGAAGTAAGGGTACCAAAGGCCTTCAAGGAATTCACTGACACAACTGCATATGATGGTAAAGTAAATGGCGTACCGACCGTAGGCCGTATGCTAATTTTAGATCCTTATTCTATTGAAGGAACATCAATTCTGCACTTTCTAATAAACAAGGACGACATTCTCAAAATAGCCAAGACAGTTCCTGCCGGTACAAAAACAATGGAGTTTACAGTCGCACCAATGTCTACGGTGGCAAGAAACACCTTTGATGTAAAACTCGACTCTGGAGCAACTGCCAAAATATCATACGACGCTAATCTTGGAGCTGGAGATTCAATCCCTCTACATATTTCCTTCTTTGATCCAAACGGTGAACTCTTAAAGTTCGTCAGACACGGGTTTAGAATAGAGGACAGCTCAGGCAAAGTTCTAATAGAAAATTCCGGCGATGATCCGCAAAAACCAGGAATACTTTCCCCTGAAGGAATAGACATTCAAGAATTCAAGTTTCCTTCCCAGGGCAATTACAAATTCACACTTGTTATCTATGATCATGGATTAGACGAACTTACAACATACCAGGGAATTGGAAGTTCTGCCTTTACCATAGGCAAGTCAGGTCAGACAAACCAGCCAGTTCCTGACTATCAAATTCCGTCTTGGATCAAAAACAACGCAAAGTGGTGGGCAGAAGGAACAATCGGCGACTCTGACTTTGTGCAGGGAATCCAATATTTGATAAAACAGGGAATAATGAAAATACCAAATGCCCAATCTGGCTCCGGCACATCACAAAATATTCCGTCTTGGATCAAAAACAACGCAAAGTGGTGGGCAGAAGGAACAATCGGCGACTCTGACTTTGTGCAGGGAATCCAATATTTGATAAAACAGGGAATAATCAAACTGTGATCATTCAGAAAACACGCAAGCCTGATTTACATTATTATACAATCTCTTCTGTTATTAGTTATTCATGCTTCCAATAAGGGACGAAAATCCAAAGCCGCCCGGCTTCAAACCAAAAATGACATATGCCCTTATTGCAGTAAATGTGATAATATTCTTCTTTGAGGTGGCGTATACCGGTCAATTCCTTGAGTTTAACAACCAACGTGCAGCGGCATTATTCTATAACTGGGGTGCAGTACCGGCCTGTATTGCAGGAGAAAGCAGCATTTCGATAGAATCTATACGAATGTCATGCCCTGACACGTCTTTGTTTGGATTGCTGAGTTCTACTTTCCTGCATGGAGGAATAATGCACCTTGGAGGTAACATGTTGTTTTTGTGGATATTTGGAGATAACATAGAGCTAAAATTTGGCAAAATAAAATATCTTGGAATTTATCTCATATGGGGAATAGTTGCAGGGCTTGTCCATATTGCAGGCGATCTAAACAGCTCGATTCCTGCAATTGGCGCCTCAGGCGCAATCTCTGGCGTGCTTGGAGCATACCTCATAATGTTTCCGCGAACCAAAATAACGACCCTTGTTATAATGGGATTCTTTACAAGAATGTCGCACATTCCGGCAAAATGGTTTTTACCGTTCTGGCTTGTCTTTCAAAATCTTCTTCCACTTTTTGTTGGAGGATTTGGCATAGGTGCTGGCGGTGTAGCGTATCTTGCGCATATAGGAGGATTTGTAATAGGACTTGCGACTGGATTTTTGTACAAAAAGACACACGGATCTGAATTCATGTATGGCTCAAGAAACCCGTCAAGATATGGCTGGAAGAGAGACGACTACTAAAATAATAGAAATAAATCAAACATCGGAAAAACCGATTCATGCCAATAATTACAGTATCAATGTATCCTGGCAGAACGCAACAACAAAAGGATGAATACGCAAAGGCAATCACAAAATCGGCAGTAGACATTCTAAAAACAAAAGAAAGTCATGTAATTGTAGTCTTTGAAGACAATCCTAAAGAAAATTGGTACATGGCAGGAAACCAACTCTAGATACTATTCTTTTTATTTTCATTAGTTGTGGTAAATCCATGGCAAAAGTAGCTGTGATACAGTTCAAAGCATCCACAGACAAAAACAAAAACCTTAAGCGAATTGTTAATTTTATCGGCAAGGCTGCAAGCCGTGGCGCGGATCTTTGTGCATTTCCAGAATTTATGATGTTTTATACAACTTCACAACAGTCTCCAAGGGATCTAGTATCGCAGGCAGAAACAATCAATGGAAATTTTATCAGGACTATTGCAGAAGCTGCAAAGAAAAACTCAATTGAAGTAGTAGGTACGATATATGAAAAAAGCAAAAAGAAGGATAGAGTGTATGATACATCATTTCTAGTTGACAAATCAGGAGTAATAAAATCGACATATAGAAAAATTCATCTTTATGACGCACTTGGATTCAAAGAGTCCAAAAAATTAGAACCGGGATCCAAAATTTCAGCACCGATACAGACTTCCATCGGGAAACTAGGCATGCTAATATGCTATGATTTACGATTTCCTGAAATGTCGCGCATTTTGGCCTCTTCTGGCTCTGAAATTTTAGTTGTTCCCTCTGCGTGGGTTGTAGGAAAAATGAAAGAAGAACACTGGCTTACAATTAACAAAACACGGGCAATAGAAAATGGATGCTACATTATTGCGCCAGACCAAGTTGGAAACATCTATTGCGGAAGAAGTCTAGTTGTAGATCCATATGGGAAAATTTTACTTGATATGAAAACGAGACAAGGGATAGGAATGGTGGAAATTTCTATTTCCAAAATAAGAGAGACGAGAAAAGCACTTCCTCTTTTGCAAAACAGAAGAATTGACATCTATTCTGATCTTAAGCTTTAGGTTTCCTGCTGGGGCAATTAATGTTGGAGCATTGTTTTGTCCATTTTTGTTTCCTAGAATATCTGAAAACTACTAGCGGCCATGAACATGATTCGCATGGAATTTTTGTTGCACGTAACATTGCCTTTTGTAATAATGGTGACGATGCTTTGCAGCCATTATAATAGTTAGAGCAACCAATGAAACGTTTTTTTGTCTTTCTTGATCGTATGACAACCAGCTTTCCAATGTGACACGACGGACAACTTACAAGACCGTTTTTTGGCTGGTTTGAACCCAAGATGATATACTTTTTTTTGCTTGCAGACCATGAAAGGTAGCTATTATTGTCAAAATATTGCATGATCTCGGTTTTTAGCGATGCAATTCGGCGTTTTGTGGGCTTGGCTATGTTCCGTCGACTCTTTCTTTTTTGAATAGATTTTTCTGTCAAAATCATATTATCCAATATGTCCACACTAAAAATTGTTGAAGAATTTTTATATGGACTTGGTGAGGTAGTCGTGTGGAAAAGGTCTGCGTTCTTGGTGCCGGAAGCACAAAGTATGGAAAATTAGACGATAGCATTACCGATATTACTATTCAGGCATCAGTTGCAGCAATTGAAAGCGCTGGAATTGAGCCAAAAGAGATTGACGCAGGCTACATATCGAATGTGGTTGGCGTAGCTGACAAACAAGTTCACCTCGGACCTGTAATTATGAGCAACCTGGGAATTTCCGAAAAACCGTCTCTTTCTATAGAATCTGCATGTGGGAGTGGCTCTGTATCATTCCGAGAAGCGTTTGCAAACGTCGCTGCGGGATTTTATGATGCAGTCTTGGTCACTGGAGTAGAAAAAGTAACCCATACCGGTACTGAGTGGACTACTACTTATTTTTCATATTGTTCTGATTTCTTTTATGAGGGTGGTGCAGGTGCATCATTCCCTGGGCTGTTTGCATCAATGGCTCGTGCGTATCTCACAGAATTCAAGGCGACAGAAGAAGACTTTGCAATGGTCGCAGTAAAGAACCACGCTAATGGTTTTCTAAATCCAAAGGCTCATCTTAGGAAGAAAATAACAATTGACGACGTAATGAAGTCTGCAGTAGTGGCAAGTCCGCTTAAACTATATGATTGCTGCCCGTTTTCTGACGGTGCAAGTTCAGTAATCATATGCAATGAAAAGTTTGCAAAGGCTCACTCAAAAAATTATGTAGAGGTGATAGGATCCGGAAGAGGTGGATCACCTGCAACCCTGCAAGGCCGTGAACATATGACTACCATACCAAGCACCAAACTAGCAGCGCAGGCAGCATACAAGATGGCTGGGATAACTCCAAAGGATGTTGACTTTGCTGAGGTGCATGACTGCTTTACCATTGCTGAAATTGTCGATACTGAGGATCTTGGATTCTTTGAGAAAGGGCAAGGAGTGCAAGCAATCCGCGAGGGCAGAACATCGCTTAATGGCGAAATTTCGATTAACCCGTCTGGCGGACTAAAGTCAAAGGGGCATCCAATCGGCGCAACCGGAGTGGGGCAAGTAGTTGAGGCTTTTGATCAATTAACAGGAAAAGCAGGAGAACGCGCAGTCAAAGATGCGCATATAGGATTAACCCATAATTTTGGCGCAACCGGAGCAAGCTGCGCCGTTCACTTGTTCAAAAGCGTGTAATACCTTGTCAAATAAGCAAGAATTCATAGATGCAATAAAGTCAGGCAAAATACTTACAAGAAAGTGCACAAAGTGCGGCAACCTGCATTTGGCAACTGTATATTTTTGCCAGCAATGTGGGCATAAGGAATTTGAAAACAAGCTACTTGATGGAATAGGCACAGTTGCCACATACACGATAATCACAGTTCCGCCGGCTGGCTTTGAAAAATATACGCCGTACGCCTGGGTTGTAGTGAACATAGATGACTTTGATCTTAGAATTTCAGGGTTTTTGGGGGGAATTGCCTCGCCATCTCAGCTTCCAATTGGATCAAAAATAAAGATTGTCGGATATGACGATCGTGGGATTCTTCTAGAAAAGCAGTAAATCAAATTTACCGAGTAATTAACAAATTTCAAAAAGGATTCTTAATAGTTTCAAAAAAACTTGTCTTTCATTGTCAGTTGATGTAATATGTGGCAAGTGTGGAAACAAGATCTCTAATATGAAAATGCTCAAATCGATCAAAGATGTCATGAAGCACTACAACAACAAGTGTCCTTCATGCGGCCAGACACTTTCAACATCAGAGTTTTCCATGGATGTTCAGAAAAACTGATCAAAAAGTTTAGTGAGGATCCAGTCATAAATCTTATTTAGTCCCGATCTCTAGCCATAGTCATGAGCATAGAGCTGACCACTGGCGCGATGGATCCAAAGAAAGGTGGCGGAATTTTACAATCTACCTCAAAGCGTGTAAGAATGATTTTCTCTGTTATGGCAAGTCCCAACAGAATTGACATTTTGCGGATCTTAAACTCAAAGGGCCCACTGACATATTCTGAATTAAAATCGCTTGCTGGATTCAAATCAAAAAAAGAAAGTGGTAAATTTGCTTATCATCTAAGAAAATTACTGAGACAATCGCTCGTAGCGCTTAATAAATCTGAAAGACGATACACCATAACCAATCTGGGAAAACTTGTCCTGAGCCTTGCAAGACAAATCGAAGAACGCTCCATCATAGAAAGCGGCAAGATGTATGTCCGAACCTCACATGACTCAATTGAAGAATTTAATTCGCATAAAATCATTCAATCGCTAGTACGAGAAGGAAGCCTCCCATTAGAACTGGCGCAAAAAATCACCGAAGAGGTAGAAAATCGAATTTACAAATACCAAACTACCTATCTTACAGGCTCACTTATTCGCGAAATGGTCAATTCCGTCCTACTTGAGCATGGCCATGAAGAATATCGCAACAAGCTTGCAAGGCTCGGAATGCCTGTCTTTGATGCGCAAGAAATGATAACCAATGTGGATAATGTCGACAACGGCGCACAGGGACTATTTTTTAAAGCAGGGCAGACGGTATTTGCAGAAAACCTAATCCTAAATACGCTGCCAAAGGATGTTGCAGATTCTCACCTTTCTGGCGACATACACATATCAAATCCTGGAATCTGGTCGTTACTCCCAGATACGATATTCTTTAACTTAAAAGAGCTAATCGAGGACGGAATTGACCTCAAAGGAAAATTCCTAGGCGTAACAAGAATAGCCACAATAAAGACGCTGGACAACCTCATGTCGTCTTTATCCATGATGCTGTCTCTTGCGTCAAAGGAGGCATCAAGGGAGGTAATTATGGACGGTCTGGTACAGATTTGCCTAAAGCATGCAAAAAACATAACCGAACTTGAAGAAAAACTAGTCAGCGCATTTGCGACATCGTCTGTCTCTTCAAAATACACAAAAGAGCCGACTCTGGTATCATTTAGAATTCAGCTTGGCTTGGAACCGAAAATCGTCCAGGCGATCCTTTCAGCGTACAAAAATTATATCAAGATGACACCAGTTCCACAGATCGGCCTCATAATTGATTATACGAACAACAAAGTTGCCGATGTCTCAGACATCATTGCAGAAATAATATCTCTTGGTGGTAAAGTACAGTTCTCAAAAGATGAAACCTCATACAGCGGAATAATACGAGTCAAAGCAAAAAACAGCACATCGTCGATCAACTTACAATCCCTTACGATCAACCTGCCAAGACTAGCGTTTGAATCAAACAAAGACGAGACTTACTTTAGGGCACGCCTTGCACTTATGATGAAGCCAGCTCTTTCCGCAATGTCGCTTCGCAAAAAAGACATTTCTGATCTTACCAGGCGAGGACTAAATCCAGTACTTGCGGCAAATACGCAATACATGCAGAGAAGCTCGGTGTGTCTAGTTGTGAATTTAGTGGGACTGCACGAGGCTGTATTCAACATACTTGGATACAATGATCAAAAGGAAGGCCAAGAAATAATCTACAAAGTCCTCCAGACCGCAGTGGACGTGGCAGAAAAGAAGGGCAAAGAAATGGGAGATCTAGTCGTAGTCACAATGACTGAGAGTGACGGAACTCCAAGATTTGGATCCCTTGACGGCGAAAAGTATGGCAAGATGTCAGTTAACAGATCCCTTGACGGTGAGAATTACTCAGAAGGAGTGGTTCTCAACGCCTCCGAACTTGGATCTATGAGCGTAAAAACCGATAAAATCGTAGAGGCCAACAAGATGGCAAAAATCCTAAACGGAGGACTGCTTGTACAACTCAAATTTGAAAAAGACGCCAAAATAGAGGAGATCAAAAAGGCAATAGAAAAAGCAGGCGACCTAGTAGGTTCGTTTAGACCACTCAAAGAGGTCCCAATCTGCGGAAACTGTGGATTCAAAGACGAAAAACTCTTTGACAAGTGTCCTTTGTGCAAGTCTCCGTACATCGTAAGCTGAATCTGAAATCCGCAAAGCCTATCTTTATGGGATAAAAGCTAACCATAACTGGTAAAACGATCTTGTATGAAATTAACTGATTTCGTTTTCAGATCCATGACTGACTATTGTGAAATTTCTCGTAACGGTGTAAACATTGTTGAGCTAAAATCTGAAATCTTTGGCAATCACAGTTATATTCAAACTGATATTACCTACTGAGGGGAAGCATATGACAACAGATTTTTCACAAATAGAAAGTTCGATCATTGACGTTAAGAAAAGAGATGGCCGAATAACCAACTTTAACAAAGAAAAAATTACAAATGCGATCTATAAAGCACTAGTCGCAACAGGTAAGGCGGATCGCAAAATTGCGGAGGATCTTACAAATGGTGTATTGAACAAGCTAATACAGCAAGGATTCTCGGCATCACATCCGCCGTCAGTAGAAGACGTGCAAGACATGGTCGAATCCACATTGATTGAAAAAGGCTATGGTGAAATTGCCAAGTCCTACATCTTGTATAGGCATGAGCGAAGAAAGGTAAGAGAGGACAAGATGAAGGTACTAAACACCAAATCCCTTGACAACGTTTCAAAGGCATTTGATCTTAACTGCCTCAGAGTTTTGGCATCAAGATATTTGATGAGAAACAACAAAAGCGAAATCACTGAAAGCCCTGGCCAAATGTTTGAGAGAGTAGCGGTACTTGTTGCACTTGGAGACATCATGTATGATAACGAAGTATTCTCTAGAGACGGAGGAATAACTCAAGACACAGAAGAAGCTAAAAAATACCTTACAAAGCTTGATGACTTTGACTACAAATTCAAGATTGGAAATTATTATCTGAACAAGTGGCACTTTAGGGGACTCATTAACCACTATGTCTATCTTGCAAGCAGAGGACAAATGAAGAAAAGCTTCAAAGAAGTACTCACATTGCTTGCGGCCAAAAAGTTTGACAACTATTCTGACAGAATACAAGAATACTACTCTCTAATGACAGAGCAAGAATTTTTGCCAAACTCGCCAACCATGATGAATGCGGGCGGGCGTCTAGGCCAGCTATCTGCATGCTTTGTGCTTGGAATGCCTGATGACATGGGAGATATAATGAAGTCAACATCTGACGCGGCCCTTATATTCAAATCAGGAGGAGGCGTCGGAATAAACTATTCAGACCTAAGACATGAAGGAGACATTGTTGCATCCACATCAGGTGTAGCATCAGGCCCAGTTTCTTTCATGAACATAATCAACACCGTAACTGAAGTAGTCAAGCAAGGTGGCAAAAGAAGAGGCGCAAACATGGGAATTCTCGAAGTATGGCATCCAGATATTGAAAAATTCATCACAAACAAAACGGAAGCAGGAATCCTTGAGAACTTTAACGTCAGTGTTGGAATTTGGGAGGACTTTTGGTCTGCAGTGGTGGACAGCACAGATGGCAAGTACACTCTGAGAAGCTCAAAGGACAGATCACCAATCCGCGAGATAAATGCACACCAACTAATCGACTTGATTGCACTATCTGCATGGAAGAGTGCAGAGCCAGGACTTATTTTCTTTGACAACATCAACAAGTACAACGTGTTTGCAAAGGCAAGGGGAATGCCGCTTAGAGCGACAAACCCATGTGGAGAGCAGAGCCTCTATCCGTACGAGTCATGCAACCTAGGATCAATTAACCTTGCAAGTCTTGTGAAAAGAAAGGCAGACGGACAATTCGAATTTGATTGGCAAAGATATGAAGAGACCATCCGCAAGACAACAAGATTCCTTGACAATGTAATAGACATGAATCACTATCCAGTGCCAGAAATTGACACTGCGTCAAAAGAATCACGAAGAATAGGACTTGGTGTAATGGGTGTAGCCGATCTTCTGTACAAGCTAAGAATCCCATACAACTCAAAGGAAGGATACGAATTCCAGTCAAAACTTGCTGAAGCACTAACCTATTATTCCATGGAGGAAAGCATTGCCCTTGCTAGATCAAGAAGCGAATTTGACTTGTGCTCAAAAACAGAATATCCGGAAGGCAAGATTCCTGTTGCAGGATATTACGAAAAGCCAAAAGGAGATCACTATTACGACTGGGATGCACTAATTACCAATATCCAAAAGCACGGAATACGAAACGTGCTTACCACGACAGTTGCACCAACAGGAACGCTTTCCATGATTGCAGACTGTACAAACGGAATGGAGCCAACATTTGCGCTCGTATTTGAAAAGCGGGTAACTGTTGGGCGATTCTTCTATACCAACAAGATCTTCGAACAGGTACTGCGAGAAAATGGACTATACAGTGATGAACTCCTAGCAAAAATCGCAGATAACTACGGCTCTGTTCGTGGGCTGCCAGAAATTCCAGAATGGATCCAAAACATCTTTGTCACTGCAATGGACATACACTGGTCCGATCATCTGATGGCCCAGGCAACCTGGCAAGAATGGATTGGAAATGCAATTTCAAAGACAATCAACATGCCAAGTGATGTTTCGGCAGAAGATGTCAAAGCGGCGTATCTTCTTGCGCATGAGCTTGGACTAAAGGGAATAACAGTATACCGTGACGGCTCAAGACACACTCAAGTGTTACACATGACTAGCGAAAATGCAGAAAAAACATTCGATGTGTCCCCAAGTACTCACCTACGAGAATACATCACAAAGAGCATCAAGAACCAATACGTCAGAAGCCAGGTCAATAAGGCATTAGAGCTGAAAATCCCTGATGAGCAAATGATGGAGAGCCCAATCAAAGAAGAAGTAAGAGAGGAAAGACTCTGCCCTACATGCAAGAATAACTTGGTGTTCGTTGAAGGATGTAGCATCTGCATTGAGTGTGGTTATAGCGGCTGTACGTCAGGCTAGACCATAACATCGCAACTCTTTTTATCATCATTTTTCAAAAGCAAAGCTAGTGGATAAAAAAATTCTTGGTGTAATTGGTGCAGCCATTGTAGTAGCAATGGCAGTCTTGATCCTACTGCCAAACTCTCCATCAAATTCACCGCCAGAACCAATCTCGATTAACCACAACGAAAAGCTTGGAATCATCATAAACCCGCCGTCAAAGGAGGTGACCTTGGATCAGCTAAAGAAAGTGTACCACGAAGCATCCCTTACAGGAATAGGAAGAAACAACATGTATCTCTTTTGGAATCACATAGAGCCACAAGAGGATCAATACAATTGGAAAGACACTGACATAATGATGAGCCTAAACAAACAAAACGATCTTGCAGTAACGCTTTACTTTTCTGTGGTAAATGGGCGAATAACTGGACCATACCCTGACTGGATGGGAGAGCCAAAACTTACCCCCGTACTTGAAAAAAACCTAGTAAAAACACTCGATGCAATTTTGAATCGATACGACATAATTGATCATGTGATAATTGGAGGAGAACTGGATTCTTACTTCCATGATGCTAACGGTGACGCAGAGCAATACAAGGAATTCTTCAACAACGTGTACTCGGAGATAAAACAAAAACATCCAAACGTTAAGTTTGGAAATACGTTTTCCTTGCATAATGTAATAAATAAAAATCTAGATCAATACGTATCCGATGTTGATGTGGGAGACTTTGTGGCATTCACATATCTTCCAGTGGATAGGCTAAATGATATTTCAAGAACGCCAGAAAATGCCAAAAAAGACCTACAAAAAATGCTAGAACTAGTACCTGACAAAAAAATTGGTGTCTTTGAGATAAGCTGGAGCACATCTGATTTTGTAAACGGAAGCGAGCAAGCCCAAGCTAAATTCATAACAGAATCGTATGACTTTTACAGAGAAAACGCGTCAAAATTTGAATTCTTTACTTGGTACAGACAATACGACAGACTGGAAGGCACATGCGGAATAGAGCAGAACTTTCCGTCACCAACAATTACAATCGCACCGGGTTCAGGACTTGGCGGCAATGAATACGTAAAGGAAAGACTCTCAAATTACATTTGTAATGCGGGATTGATCAAAACTGATAACACACAAAAGCCTGGCTGGGCAGAAATCAAAAAACAAATACAATTAAGTGAGAATTCCTAATCTTAGCAATGTTATCGCTAGTTATTGCAGAAGCGTCACTTGAGCTGGTTCCAAAGGAACTCCAGCACCATAATTCAGTTGTATCGCACGCAAGAAAAATGGGAAAGAGACCATCAGAGATACTACTTGACAATTCTTGGCACTTTGGAGCGATGAAGGGAATCAAAAACGAAATCAAAAGGGGGAGGCCGGATTTGGTTCATTTCTGTTTGCTTGAGGCATGCACAATTCCACTTTACTTTGAGGACGAAGTTTCTATTTACGTTCACACGCTTGACGATAAGGTGATTACTGTGGAACATGGAGTGCACCTTCCAAAATCGTATCATAGATTTGCTGGCTTGATGGAAAAACTCTTCGCGGAAAAAATCATCAAATCAGACGGGCAAAAATTGCTTGAAATCAAAAACATGACGTTTTCTGATCTGATTGACAAAATAAAACCAGAAAATGTGGTCGGTCTAAGCTCAGAGGGTGCCAAAAGCTCGTATTATGACGCTGCAGCAACTTGCACTTCAGAATCATGCCTTGTTGTTGGCGCATTTCCAAAGGGAGATTTTTCCGATCCTGTAAAGAAAAGAATTAACAGCTTGCTCTCAGTAGATCCCAATCCTCTTGAGGCGCATGTTGTTATTGCACGTGTTCTGTACGAGTATGAAAAAAGATTCCTCGTCTCATAACTGACGAGGCAACTGAATTTTGAATAGATCGCTTATTTTATTGTGTTAGAAATTCATTAGTCCAAGTGTATGTTAATGACAGGTAACACGCATAAAAAACCGTTTTTATGTAGGCAGCAGGGGTTTCATTCTTGTGCGGCCGTAGTATAGTCTGGTAGTACGCTGGCCTTCCAAGCCCGTTACCCGGGTTCAAATCCCGGCGGCCGCATCTGTTTTCTCAGAAAAACATCATTTGTTAAATTTAGTAATTCCAATTCAACCCATTTTAGACTTTAATTTTCATGTGTGCTGCCTTGCCTAGCCTGTTCATAACTCCTAACCCAAGTCCTTTCTTACTGACTCCGTGAGCGAGAATGATGTCAATTTTTTTCTCGTCAAAATCTCTGAACATTTTGAACAAGTTTGCAGCAATTCTTTCTGGGTTATTTCCAACAAACTTTACCATGTCTGCCTTGTATGTGTGATTTTTTTGAATGCTCATTATACCTACGCGTTTTTTCTGTCTTTTGAATTTGCTGACAAGCTGCAAGATTTTCTTATCCACGTTTTTGTTCGTACCCTCGATTAGGATTATTTTGGCATTTGGGGAATAATGCTTGTATTTCATGCCCGGTGAGCGATGCATCATCTTTGACTTTCTTCCCTTGATGAGGGGGTGAATCTTGATTGCCCCTACGACTTTTTCTATCTGTTCTAGCGTTATACCACCTGGGCGCAGCAGCATAGGTGTCTTACCTGTCAGATCAATTACTGTAGATTCAATCCCAATCTTTGTCTTCCCTCCGTCGAGGATCATACTTATTCTTCCATCCAAGTCTTCTGATACATGCTTTGCCAATGTCGGGCTTGGCCTACCAAAAAAATTTGCAGAAGGGGCAGCTAGTGGAGTATTTGATTCTTTTATCAAAAGATTGGCAATTTTGTTTTTTGGCATTCTAATTGCCACCGTGTCAAGGCCACCTGTAGTTATTTTTGGAACAATTTTTGATTTTTTCTAAACAATGGTAAGTGGACCCGGCCAGAACTTTTCAATTATTTTTTCTGTTATTTCCGGTATATCTCTTGCGAGTTTTCTGAGATCCTTTTTGTCGTGTATGTGGATTATCAGTGGATTATCTGCAGGTCTTCCCTTTGCCTCAAAAATCTTCCTTACTGCAGAAGGATTCAGGGCATCTGCCCCAAGACCATAAACTGTTTCTGTAGGAAATGCCACTGTATTTCCTTTTTGTACAAGTTTTGCGGCTTGCCTTATCATTGAAATTTGCGGTTTTGCTGGATTTATTTTGAGAGTTTTTGTTTGCATCTTGCTTGATTTTAGAAGAGAATCACTGCTGGCATATTAACGAAGCCATACATGTGTAATTGAATTTTTATGGGAATAACACCTTTTCATTTCATGAAGCTGGATCTTAGGGAAATAGCAAAAGAGCGGATGCAAATTCTGATCAAAGAAGCAATCTCAAATGCTAGGAAAAACCCGACGCTAGCTCAAAGGCAGGCCTTGCTAGCAAGGAAAATCAGCACAAAACATAGGATACGTATGCCATATGAAATTAAGATGAATTTCTGCAAAAAGTGTAAAAGCTTCATTGCCCCTGGGGTAAACTCGAGAATACGGCTGGGAAGATCACAACTCAAGTCAATACGAATAACCTGTGGCTTTTGTAATCACACGTACCGAAAGGTCATTACTAAATGATTTATAATACGATTTACGAGTCTGCTTTTCATGGCAAAGGCCTATGATGTACCGGCAGATATTCTGTTATCACGGCTAGCTGACATACTCAAAAGCGAGAATATCGGCAAGCCTGAATGGGCAATGTTTGTAAAGACCGGCTCTCACGCAGACAGACCGCCACAAGACAAAGAATGGTGGTATGTGCGATGTGCATCAATTCTAAGAAAACTATACCTTCACGGACCTGTGGGAATCAATGATTTGCGTATCATGTATGGAGGTGCAAAGGCAGTAGGATATGGAGGTGCTCATCACAGAGACGCAGGCGGCTCTATCATAAGACATGCTATACAAGAGCTTGAAAAACTAGGTTATGTTGAAAAAGTTGCTGGAAAAGGCAGAGTAGTATCCCACCAAGGAATGAAAAAACTTGACAGACTCGCAAGTGACATTCTAGATGAGCTTGCAGTGAAAAACCCATTATTGAAAATTTATTCATAGTGAAGCACTATGAGCTACCCGCAAGACGAAAACACTCCAAACGAGGCGGAAATTACAGCACAAAAAGAAATGATTCTAAAACAAATTTTATCGTCTGACGCAAGGCTCAGATTAAACAATGTACGTATGGTAAAACCGGATCTCGCATCACTTGTTGAAAATTATTTGATCGGCATGGTATCACAAGGAAAAATACATGCACAAATTACCGATGATCAGCTAAAACAAATACTCCAATCGACCCAACAACCAAGACGCGATTTTAAGATTAATAGGCGATAATCCCAAACAAAATATAATTAGGGGATACAGGAGACTCAAATCATGAAGGCTGTAGTTTATGACGAATATGCGCCAGATGACAATTACAAGAAAATTCTTAAAGTTAAAGAAGTAGACGACCCAAAACCAAAACCAAACGAGGTGGTCTTTAAGGTAAAGGCAGCCGCTCTAAATTATAATGATATCTGGGGAATGCGAGGACAACCTGTCGCAGTACCATTGCCACACATCTCTGGTTCAGACGCATCTGGAGAAGTAATCGCAGTAGGCGAAGAAGTAGCAAACATCAAAGTTGGCGATAGAGTCGTCTCACACTCCAACATGTCTTGCAGAGTTTGCAAGGCTTGCACTGATGGACGGGAATACGACTGTACTAAAAGAACCATCTGGGGATTCCAAACAGGACCTCTATGGGGCGCTTTTTCCGAAATAACTCATCTTCCAGAAGTTAACGTCGTAAAAATTCCAGAGGGGGTAAGCTATGACGATGCAGCAGCTGCCTCAATGACGCTTTTGACATCATGGCACATGCTAGTCGGAAGAGCCAAGATAAAGCCAGGACAGACAGTCCTAATCATGGGAGGAGGTTCCGGAGTAGGCTCGTTCGGCATACAAATTGCCAAAC
>CAZCWI010000028.1:0-3918 GCA_964502325.1 uncultured Candidatus Nitrosotenuis sp.
TCTCTTAATGCCTCTGCATAGTTTGTCATGTCTGTAAGAATTACCAGTACGTGCATGCCAAGATCATAGGCAAGATATTCTGCTACTGTTAGTGCAACACGGGGTGTGATTATTCTTTCAATTGCAGGATCGTCGGCCAGATTCAAAAACAATACGCTTCGCTTTAGTGCACCTGATTCCTCAAGGCTTCGTTTGAAATATTCTGCTTCGGAGTACTGCACCCCAATTGCTGCAAACACGACTGCAAATTCGTCGGTTGTTCCAACCACTGATGCTTGTCTTGCGATTTGTGCAGCCAAAATGTTGTGCGACATGCCAGAGCCTGAAAATATTGGAAGTTTTTGTCCTCTGACTAGCGTTAGCATTCCGTCAATGACAGAAACTCCGGTTTGGATAAAGTCCCTTGGATATTCACGTTGTTCAGGATTCATTGGTTCTCCGTTTATGTCTAAAAATTTAGAGGCAATTGGATCTGGTAGTCCGTCAATTGGTCTGCCAAGTCCATCAAATACTCTACCCAAAACTTCTTCTGATACTGGCATTTCCATCACTTTGCCCATAAACTTGGCACTTGTGCCAGAAACTGAAAGGCCTGTTGTTCCTTCAAAGACTTGAACGATTGCTTTCCCGTTACCTACTTCGAGCACCTTACCTAGTCTTTTTTCTCCGTCCGTGGTTTGAATTTCAACTAGTTCGTCAAACGCTGCACTGTCTACTCCATCCACTATTACTAGCGGGCCTTTGATTTCTGCAATTTTGCTGTATTGCACTCCGCCTTGGCTGCTCAATTTGTAACTTTAACTCCAATTCTTTTGAATTCGTCGGTAATTGTTGTTTCAATTTGGTCTAGTTTTGCAATTTGATCATCAGGAATTTCCATTCTTGCTTTTAGCAATGTTGCAATTACTGGCATTGCTCTAATGTCTGCAAGTGATGCGCCGTCCTTTAGTGCCTTTTGTCCCTGTCTGTAGAATTCAACGAGTAATTTCAATAGTTTGAGTTGTTTTTGTGGACTGCAGTAGGTGTCTACGTCGTCAAAAGAATTTTGCTGCAAGATTCCAATTTTTATCATTCTTGCTACTTCTAGAATCAGCTTTTCCTCATCTGGAAGTGCTTCTGGGCCTAGCAGTCTGACAATCTCCTTTAGTGTATCTTCTCTTTGTAAAATTCCATATGCCTCACTTCTTAGCTCAAACCATTCTTTGCTTACATTGTCTCCCCACCACTTGCCAATATCTGCCAGATAACCAGAATAGCTGTTCATCCAGTTAATTGACGGATAATGTCTAGAATATGCTAATTTTGCATCTAATGCCCAAAAAGTTTTGATGAATCTCATGGTATGAGTGGTGACTGGTTCGGTAAAGTCTCCGCCTGATGGGGAAACTGCGCCGACAAGTGTTACAGATCCGTCACGGTCCGGGCTTCCAAGTGCTCTTACTCGTCCCGCTCTTTCGTAAAACTCTGCCAATCTTGATGCCAAGTATGAGGGATAGCCTTCTTCTGCTGGCATTTCTTCTAGTCTTCCGCTCATTTCTCTTAGCGCTTCTGCCCATCTGCTTGTAGAGTCTGCTACTAGGACCACGTCTTTTCCCATGTCTCTGTAATATTCTGCAATTGTAACTCCAGTGTAGATGCTGGCTTCCCTTGCAGCCACTGGCATGTTGCTTGTGTTTGCGACAAGAACTGTTCTGTCCATGAGCGGTTTTCCAGTGCGTGGGTCTTTGAGATGTGGAAACTCTACTAGGACTTCGGTCATTTCGTTTCCTCGTTCGCCGCATCCAATGTAAACTACGACTTGAGAGTCAGCCCATTTTGCGATTTGGTGCAATGTGACTGTCTTCCCTGTGCCAAATGCTCCAGGAATTGATCCTGTGCCGCCTTTTGCAATTGGGAAAAATGTGTCAATTACACGCTGTCCTGTGAGAAGTGGAACTGTTGGATCGTATCTGCTCTTGTATGGTCGTGGCTTTCTAACAGGCCACATGTGATACATTTTGATTGGAATTTTGCTTTCACTTGTTGTCGCAAGTTCAGTTTCCAAATCATAATCGCCTTCGCTTACAATCTTTGTTATTTTTCCTCCAGGGTGATCCGGTGGAACCATTATACTGTGATCAATCAAGTCGGTTTCTTTTACAGAACCAATAACGCTACCTGGTTTTACTTCGTCTCCAGTTTTGACAAGGGGTTTGAATGTGTATTTTTTTGTCATGTCTACTGGGGTTGTCGTAATTCCTCTTCCGATGAAGGAGCCTGATTTTGCTGCAAGATCTTTTAGTGGCCTTTGAATTCCATCGTAAATTTGCCCGATGATTCCAGGTCCAAGTAAAACACTTAGTGGGTTTCCAGTTCCTATGACTGGCTCTCCGGGTTTTAATCCGCTAGTTGATTCGTAAACCTGAATGAATGCAGTGTCTCCAGTAAGACGAATTACTTCGCCAATGAGTTTTGCGTTGCCAACAGATACTGTTTCATACATTTTTGCATCCGACATTCCATCGGCCCTGACTGCTGGCCCACTAACCCAAATAATTTTACCTTTTGCTGCCATACCCGCTTACCTACCGAATTTTGATGCAATATCTTTCCTTATTAAAGGCTTCAGGCGTTCGAGTCTTGCATCGATCGTATTATCAAATTTCATAGTACCATCTTTTGATTGAACCCTAATTCCTCCAAGACAATCTATGACATCATTTGATAATGTAGCGCCTGGAAATTTTGACAGTAGTGATTGCACGACTGATTTGTCTTTGGAATTTGTTTGAATTATGATATTAGGAGTTCCTATGATTCGAATTGATTCTTCTAACATTGATGAGATTAATTTGGAGTAATCGCTGTTGCGATCTGCATCTTGAATTTTCTTTATTGCCTTGTCGAAAACTTTTTCGATTGACTCTTCAATAAGTACTAGCTGCTTGTTTCTAGAGTCCAGATCGGCGTTGCCTATGATTTGTTTTTCAAGCTTTTCTGCTTCTTTTTTGCCCTCAGATAGGATTCTGTCATATTCTTGCTCAAGTGAGACATGAGAGCTCGACAGTGCGTCTTGAGACGACTTGAGGGTTTCTTTTAGGTTTGAGAGGATCTGTTCTTCTGTGTTATGAATGATTTTTTCTACAGTTTGCTCTAGTGCAGAATCAGAACCCATTATTTTGGGCTCAAATCCTAACGGATTTTAATGTTTGGAAAGATTTTAAACTCCTCTCAAAAACGATAGATTGTCTTGGTAGTTGCGGAACTAAAACTTGGAAGTATAATTTTGCCTAGGACCGAGTCTCCTCAGGTAATATCCAGACTTGCCGAGTTTGAGTGGTTCCATAAAATAGAAACAGAAAACGATTTGGTAACTCCAGAAATTGACGACTTGCTCCTTAGAGCTCAAAAAATGTACCAGTCAGTCGATGACGTGATAAAGGGACTACAGATTCCACTTCAGGTTGGAATCTTGGAGATTCTATTCAAGGGAACCGTGATCAAAAAGAAACAATACGAACTAGACGAAATAGAGACAATTGTCTCTGACTTGGAGAAAAAAAGTCCAAGCATAATAGAAAACGCTGCAAAACTACTTGACGAGCATGCGACAACGCAGCGTTCCATTGAGGAATATTCCACAATCAAAGAAACACTTGGTATTGTAAAAAAGCTAAACGTGGATCTTGGTGGATTTGGCTTAATGAAGTATTTTTACACAAACCTTTTCGTGATAAATTCCACCGAATATGACGAGATTTCCAGAACACTTGAAGGAATTGTGATTTACAGGTATGAGCTAGAGTCAAAAGACAAAGTTGCAATCTTGGTAATTTCTGGCGCAGCCGATTCAGATAAGGTTCTCAAAGTTTTGCGCACATTTAACGCAAATCCATTTGTCATTCCACAGGGACTTCCACAGACACCAAGCCAAGCATA
>CAZCWI010000028.1:4018-12428 GCA_964502325.1 uncultured Candidatus Nitrosotenuis sp.
GTCACAAAGCAATGGATGTCAGTAACAGAGGACATCACAGACCAAAAGATGCTCCAAAATGCGCCAACCCTATTTGACAACAAGAGATGGATTAGGACTTTTGAGGTAATTACGCAGAGTCAGGGAATTCCAAAGCGGGGCGAGGCAGATCCTACCCCGATGATCTCTTTGATGTGGCCAATATTCTACGGAATAATGTTTGCAGATTTGGGACATGGTCTTTTGCTCATGGGTCTTGGCTTGCTATTCAAAGTAAAAGGACAGGGTGTCCTCTCAAGATGGGGAATGCTAATTGCAATTTCCGGCGCATCTGCTGCAGTTGCAGGTGTCGGCTCTGGCGAGGTCTTTGGATTTCACATGATACACATTGAGCCAATAGAGTCGCTCCTAGAAGGGCCGCTAAAACCAGTGTCCTGGCTAGTTGGAGTAATCAGCGTTGGCGAATTAACTTTTGAACAGGTAATCACAATTCTCAAAGTTTCAATATTTTTGGGCGTAATCCATTTGGTTTGGGCATTCATACTTCGCATTAAGAGACTGGCCAAAGAAGGACACAAGACCATGATGATCACAGAGGCAATACCAAACTTGACCTTGTATGGCGGAATTGTCGTCATAATGATGTGCGCAATCGGTTCCAGTTACGATGTCATGAACATGTACTCCCGAGCGCATGACGAGGTGGTTCCATGGGTAACCATATTCTTGGGAGACTGGGCACGAGTTTGGATAATTACAAGAATTGCCGTAATAATCGTAATTGGCTCCATGGCAACAATGATGGTTGGCGGAATTTTACACGCAAAGCATCATCCTGAAGATGGAGGAAGTGCAGCCAATGTGGTAATGGAGGTATTCTTGGGAAAAACAGTAGAATGCCTTGCACACACTATTAGCTATGCACGAATCGGCATCATGTTATTGGTACATGCCGCGTTATTACTTACAGTAAACAACGCATACCAGTCACTTGGAGGCGCTTCATCTCCCGCTGCAATGGCAATGATAATCGGCGGAAATCTTGGAATCATGATGATTGAGGGATTGATCGTATACATCCAGTCACTCAGGCTCCACTTGTACGAATTCTTTACAAAGTGGTATGACGGTGGAGCGCAGCCATTTAGACAAGTAGTCCCAGAAATGTTGTACAATCAGCTAATTTGGAAACGCAAGTAATCAGACAACTGGCAGTTCTGGTTTATTTCCCCATTCTCCCCAGGAACCCAAGTACACTTTGACATTTTTGAATCCAAGTTTCTTCAGGGCCAGAAAAGAGTTTGCTGCCCTGTATGCGCCCTGGCAATAGGTAACAACTTCTGCATCGTTTGGAAACTTGTATAGTTCAGCTAGTGCATCTTTGTCTTTGATTGTCCCATCATCGGAGACATTGAGGTTCCAATCTACGTTGATTGCATTTGGAATGTGACCGCGCCTTGCCGCTCTGATCACCGTTCCATCATATTCTTCTTTTGATCTTGCATCTATGATTACGAGTCGGTCCAGATTTTCTTGGATGTATTCAAATCCTGTAATGATGTCTTGGTTTATTTTGCCGGAAAATTTTGCAGGTGTAAAACCATTTGATTTTGTTTCAAGTTGGCGGTTTTCCGTCTTCCATTTTTTAATTCCACCGTCAAGCATGAATGCCTGGTTGTGTGAAAAGTACAGCAAAAGCCAGACTCCCCGTGCTGCTAGCATTCCGGAAACATCGTCATAAAACACGGCCTTTGTTGACTCTGTAATTCCTACAAATGAGAGGATTTGTCTGCTTTGCTCGTTAAATGACTGCAGGCCCTCCTTTGATGTGTCAAACCAGTGAAATGCAAAAAGATCCAAGTTTACCGCTCCCGGAATGTGCCCTTGGGAGTATTCCTTGTATGATCGCGTGTCAATTAGTACAAGATTTGGGTTATCAAGCTCTTTTGCAAGATCAGCCGTGGCAATTAGCATGATTTGGTTGGAATAAGGAAATGTAAATTCATTATCATTATGATAAAAACAAAAAGAAGAGAAAAGTTTAGGTTTTCTATTCGTTTACGTATGCTCGTTCTCCGTGTTGTGCTAGGTCGAGTCCGATCTCCTCTTCTTTTGGAGTGACCCTGATTCCACCTGGCCAAACGGCATCCATCACTTTGAGTATGACGATAGTAACTCCAAAGGAGTATCCTACTGACATCAAAGCTCCGATGATGTTCATAGCTTGTTGCTCATAGCCCTCTGGTGTTCCAGTCCATGCACCGATACCAAAACCGGTATCCCAGATGTGTGGACTAGCTAGTGTTCCAGTCAAGACTGCGCCTGTGAAGCCGCCCATTCCGTGTACTCCCCATACATCGAGTGCGTCATCCCACTTGCGTGAGTTCTTGAATGCAACACAACCATAACAGACTGTTCCTGCTGCAATTCCAATTATTATTGATGCCATTGGTCCTACAAAACCTGAGGCTGGTGTAATAGCTACTAGACCAGCTACAGCTCCTGAGGCGGCGCCAACAATACTTGGTTTGCCAGTGTGAGCCCAAGCCATTAATGCCCAAGTAATAGCAGCCATGCCGGTTGCAGTATTTGTTACAACCCATGCGCTAACAGCAACTCCGTCTGCCAACACTTCGCTTCCTGCGTTGAATCCGAACCAACCAAACCAGAGTATACTGACACCCAGTACGACCATTGGAATGTTGTGTGGTTCCATTGGAACCTTACCATATCCAAGTCTTCTTCCTAGAATCAGTGCTCCTGCTAGAGCCGAGAATCCGGAAGTGATGTGTACGACAGTACCTCCCGCAAAGTCAAGTGCATTCGACGGCGCCAGATCTTTATTGAGGTCTATTGACCCGCCTCCGATGAACCCTCCGCCCCAGACCCAATGTGCTATTGGATCGTAAACGAAGGTTGCCCATAGAAGAATAAAGACTACAAACGCGCTGAATTTCATTCGGTCAATTATTCCACCAATGATTAGTGCTGGTGTGATAATTGCGAAGGTTGCTTGGAACATTGCAAATAACTGGTGTGGAACGGTTCCAGGCCAGCCTACGCTGCATTGTTCCTCTGGGCTGACAACGTAACCTCCTCTGCTGCTATATGCAAACTGGTCAGTACATGCACCAAGTGCACCTAACGGCGCATAGTGCGATACCTGATTGAATCCAACATATTCTAATGAACCCATGTATTTGTTTGCATCAGATAAGTTTGGACCAAAGGCCAGCGAATAGCCCCAAAGGACCCATTGTACTGAGATAAGACCCATAACAATGAGTGTCATTCCGAGGACGTTTACCATGTTCTTTGATCTTGCAAGACCACCGTAGAAGAAAGCAACACCTGGAGTCATAAAGAGTACCAGTGATGTTGCAGTTAATACCCACGCTGTATCGCCAGAATCAATTTTGCATGGCAACATGCCCCCTTCTCCGTTGTCATACCAACATTCGTTAGGATTTCCAGTGTAAATTCCACTAGTTCCTTTGACGTATCCGTCCATGCCATCACCCACTTGTTGGGCAAAGGCCTGAGACAGTGCGCCTGCTGATGTTGCGGCAACTGCTACCACAAGTAATAGAGCATACTTGTGATTCCTTGTCTTCATTGCAGGTTTGAAAATTGAAAATTATATAAGCATAGAGAAGTTTCAAGCACAAAAAACGTAAATTGTTAAATATTGAGTTTTTTGGATAATAACATAGAATTATGATATTATGTCACATAGTATGGGGGAAACTATCCTGAAAGACATACCGAGGCTTGCAATTTTTGAGACATTTAAGACAAAGCGAGAAGAGCTGACAGGAGAGGCGCAAAGGCAAAGAGCAATAATTGTGAATTTGGCAACGCAGACCAATCCCTCACAAATGACCAGAACTGCAATTGCACAAAAAATTGCACAAGAAAACGGAACTATCTGGAAGAACATTTACTCTGGAATATTTCGCGATCTTGACGAAATACTGATTCCAATGGGAATTGCGATCGAGGCAGGGAGGTTGCCACTCAAGCGAGGACCAAAAGCATTGCAAGAAAAAGGGATTCCATACTACCAGCTTACTCAGAAAGGCCTCTTGGTTTCACTTGCGCTTGATGAAATTATTGGCAGGGAGAAGATTTTAGAGAGATTTTTTAAAGAAACCCAAAACATTGACAAGGATTTTCAAGAGGAAATTGAAACTTTGCTAAAATTTGTTCCACGGTTTACCTATTCATTATTCAAGGGTTATGTCAGGGCATATTGCGAGGGCAGATTAGATAATCCGTTGCCTCTGGACCAAGCTCGATTCATAGAGGAATCAGACGAAATAATCCGAATTCAAAAAGAATTCCTTGAGAGTTTTGTCAACATGGGAAAAACAGAGAAGGAAAAAACTCTGAATTTTCTAAAAAGCATTAACTAGTTTTGCAAATTTTCCCCAAACATTAAAATCCGCTAGGCAAACGGCAAAATTATGGGTTCGCAGAAAGTTTTTTCTTCAGTAAAGTCGTTTAGCCAAAGAGGAAGACTGCTAACCAAGACAGAGTTGCAGACCTTGGCAGAATCGCGTGATTTGGAGGAGCTCATAACAAGAATAAAGAACACGAAATACGTCGACGCAGTATCAAAGATTCAAAAGCCGTTTACTGCAGGAAAAATAGAGTCTGCCCTAAGAAGCGAACTTGCAGACATCCATTATTCCATCGCAAAGTCTGCTGGCCAGTCTGACGTTTTGGATGCATATTATTTGAAATTTGTAATATCAAACCTGAAGATAATCCTAAAGGGAAAGGCCCTAGGCAAAACCCAAGAGGAGATAGAGCCCAACCTGAATTTGCACGCTGAAGAATTGATAAATCAGCGAGACATCATCCTAAAGGCCCTAGTTGCAAAGGATCTAGAAGAGGCAGTAGCAAGTCTTGGCGGAATTGAATTTGGAGATGAAGTAGCAAAGGCAGTAACCATATACAATGACAAAAAGAACATCCAAGTTTTTGATGTGTTTTTGGACAAAATTCTATATCAACAACTTGGCAGAGCAATCAGAAACTCTCGAGACAGGGATTTGATGCGACTTGCAGGAATGGATATTGATTTTTACAACATACTTAGTATCATCAGAGGAAAATTCTGGGGACTCGATGAAGAGCAGATAAAGAATCTCATCGTAACACACACTCCAAGCATACCAAAGGATCTTCTTGGCAAGATGATGTCTGCTGATTCCGTAAAAAGCATATTTGATGAGCTTGCAACTACAAGATACCGAGAACTGGTACCACAAACAGAAAACGAAATAGAGGCAATCTCTGAATTTGAACACGCGTTTGAGATGGCAATCTACAAGGCTGTAAACAGATCATTTTCCAAAATGTTCAGCTTCACAACAATTGTCGGAATAACAAAGCTGACCGCATATGAAGTAAGAAACATTGCGGCAATTGCGTTTGCAGTCGAACAGAAAATCTCTCCGCAAACGACAATGTCAAGGCTGATAATAGAATCAGACGAATAGTCTGTGTGCAATTATATATAGTAAAACCGCCGTACGTTCAACAATGATCAAGATTCACAGAAAAAAGCAAGACATCACAACAGAGGCATTGGTCAATACAGTTTGGGTTAGCACCTTTCTTGCATTAATTCTTACAATTCCACCGCTTGGAATATTTTTAGGAATTTACTTTACGACGACGAATCTTGTGATTGGGGCAGTTGTTGGGTTTGGAATACATTTTGTGACACTTGCTTTTTCTGATAGAATTTCAAAGAAATTGACGGAGATTCTGAGCTAGGCATGGGAGGTAGATTCCCATGATGGGTGATAGAGACTACAGAAAGACCATTACCACTGCAATAGATGCCATCACGAAAGAGGTGGAACTGCAAGCGGCAGATCCAACTGACAGCAAGACAATTTTTCTTCATGAAGTGGTACACTGTATGCGAAGATCCTATTTTGACAGGTTTGACAGAGAAGAGCAGGAAAACAAGACTTTTGGAAACTTGTTTGGTGGATTAATTAGAAAATTGCCTTATGGTTCCAAAGTAGGCCAGTTTTCTATTGATGAGATAAACCTCAAGGGCCAGCCAGACATGATAGTTGATGATGTTGTAATTATCTTCAAGACGGTTCCTGTCTCTCCTGAAATTCCATTTGCAAGTGATGTTTTGCACCTAAATGCGTGCCTGTGGATTTTTAACAAATCCGAAGGAGTCATAATCTACATCACAGATGACGGAAAAGAGTCATCGTTTGCGCTAATCAGGGAGAAAAAAATGTTTGAGGAAGTAATACGCAGAGTACGGGTTTTTAGCAATCTAATAAGCGACAAAAAGACCCCAATTTTAGAGCCATCCACAGAGTGTTCGGCCTGTCAGTATTACGAGCGTTGTTTCATAAAGAAGCATGAAGGGAAGCAGTTCTCAATTTCAGAACTACTCGGAGTTAAGAAAGACAAGTAAAAAGAATGAAAGATCTTTTGATCTTTTTTATTCGGCTGTTTCTGGATGACCCTTGCCACGTAATGCAAATAATACTACTGCAAAGGCAATGCCGACGCCGATTACTGAGCCATATGCTGCTAATCCTGCTTCTGCCATTTGCTTGCATTCGTATCCTGAATCATATATAACTTCTCCAAAATTTTTGTCATATAGACAAACTATCATAATTTCATAATTCTATGATACAGTAAGCCTGGCTTTCAGCTCAGTAAAGGTAGAATCAAGCTCTTCCATTTCCGTGTTGAACAAATCAACCATTTCCTTTAGCAGAACTTTTTGTTGTTGGGATTCTCTGCTTTCCCCTCTTAGTCTGTCTATTACTTTTTCAAGATTTGGTATTCTTTGGTTTATCAGGCTGGTCAAATCAAGCAAGAACGATTCAAAGCCTTTTAGATCATTTGAGATATTCGAGTCTGCTTTTTTGAGATTCTCCGTATCCTCTTCGTCAACAAATTCACTCAGTCTACCTCTTAGAACTCGTAATTTTGTTTCTGTTTCTGAGAATTTTGTCAAGTCATTGTTCATAGAAAATGATGGGCTGTCTATTTTGTCAGTCTCCAGCTCCAGCCTACCAAGCTCAGTACTTAGATAGTTTGTCATTTTTTTTACCAACTGCCCTTGTTTGTGTGCTTCTTCTTGCTGCTGCATCACTTCCTCTTTCAGTCTTTGAAGGCTGATGACCTCAACATTTAGGGTTCTAGTTATTTCCAAGAGGGATTCTGTTGCATGAATCAGATTATTTACAGAGTACGAACTGAGTAACATTATGTTATTTTCGGCCCAAAAAACATACTAAATCTATGTTTGTCTATACTGAACGATCGTTATCTTGTGAACTCAAATGGGGTGATATTTTCATGGCCGCTTGTCATCGAACTCAAGTTATAGTAGGCCTCTCCTTTGACTGTCCATTTTGTGGTGTTGCTTGTTAGAGCAGACCAAAACTCTGGCATATTGCCGGTATTTTTTATTGTGATTTTTTCGCCTATTATTTGTGGGCTGTTGCTAAGAATGGTAAAGTAGTTTGACACATCAACCATTCCTTCTGGCCTTTCTCCGATTTCCTCTGTTGTTATTCTTATTCCGTTTTCATACAGTTCATACTTGATCAGCTGCAAAATGATGGACTTGTAGTTAAGATCAGTGACTCTAAAATCAACTTGTATGGTTGCCTGCTCGTCTGTAACCTCTAGCACAGATAGGTTTGCAAGCTCAATTTGAAGGGGAATTACTTGGATTGGGGCAGGTGAAAGCTTGCCCAAGCCGTCCTTGGATATGTCATTGATAAACTGCGAACCTGAAAATGCAACAAGTCCTATTATTCCGGCTATCACTGCGCCAACGATTCCAAGAATAAGTCTAGAGTTCAACGATAATTTTTGTTGTTTTTGTCTATCTAAACGTTAAGATGAAATGCTTATAGGAATAATTTTTTTGTAAACATTGATGCAATATTTCCAAGCAGTCAGAATTGGGAAGGAACGATCAAGTAAATCACAAATGCTTCTCTTCAAACTTGGAGGATTTGCAATGCTGACGCTAACTACAAAAAAGAAGGATGGACAGTTTCTCCCGATTGGAGAAGAAGACCTAGTTGCGGTGATTCGTACCGCTGATGGATATGTCACCATACTAGTTGACGCGGAGGGATACACAAAGGCACAGTCAAAGGCACTTGAAAAAGACGCCGCAATGGAAATTTTCAAAAAAGCAAAAGAGTCTGGAATTGAAGAATATGCCGGTGAAAAAGTGGAAATTTGGACAGAGCAGTATCCGACCGTGCAGAACGAGCTAAAGTGATTTTTAGAATATAATTTCGGTTCCTACTGGCGAGCCCCTGATTGCCTTTTCCAGAACAGAAATGTCTGCCTTTAGTACGCGTGTCTTGATTTTAGAGCGCTCAATTACTTTGAGTGCCACTATGTCCATTAG
>CAZCWI010000028.1:12528-15064 GCA_964502325.1 uncultured Candidatus Nitrosotenuis sp.
GTCTCGGCAAGCGTGGTTGGCGGATGCGGATAGGCCCTGTCCTTTAATGCGTAAATTAGGAGCTTTGCGTTGAGCCTAGAAACCTCAATTCCCAATTCGTCAAGGGTTGACTCGTCTGCGCCAGAAGAGCGGGCATGCGAGATATAATGCCGCGCAATTTTGCCTCCACCTGCTATTATGATCGGCTGGCAGATTTTGCTAATTTTTACAAGAAATGTTGCATAGTCTTTGAGCAGTTTTTCGTTGTTTTCTATTCCAAAGATTCGTCCAGAAAGCTTGATTACAATTCTTCTTTTTGCCATCTAATCACCAAGAATCGATTTTGCTGCAATTTCAACTTTTTTTCTGTGCCGCGCAGGGGTGTAAATCCGTATAATGTTCATGGATCCTGCTATTGAGGAGACCATGGGTATCTTTGAAAACGGCATTTCCCTAACTGATTTAGTCGAACCTTCTGTGACCAGTATGATTGATTTTGATTTTTCCTTAGATGGGGTAAGCGGTAGAGATGAAGTAGTTGTAGTATCCACAAATATCTCGTTTATGCTAACTTTGGATTTTTTTGCAATATCTTGTTTTATCTTGTTTTCTTTGGATTTGGTGAATTTTTTGTTTGTTAGTTGTTCGTAGATACACTTTAACAATTTGCGGTTTTGATAGTCCTCTGCAAACTGTTTTGCTCTTCTCAGTTCATCTGTATGTGTTGATAGGGAAAGAATTTGTGCTACAACGAACTCGTCTGTCATCTTGACATATTCATCTAGGTTTAGTGATGTAAAGCCCAGCTGATCGTCTGCAAGTCTAATTGATTCTAGCATCATTACTTCTGCTGACCTTACAGTTTTGTGAAAATAGACTGCCTTGAACATCTGATATCTTGAGAGAACCATGGATTCAAACGAATACAGAGCCGACCTGTCAAGTGCAAGCTTGCTTTTGTATACATCTAGGGATTGGATGATTCTTTGGTGATCTATTTTTGCGTGCTCGGCTCCTGTAAAATAGCCGTCTCGCTGCAGGTAATCCATCATATCGGCGCTAAGTGAGCCGGAGACGATTTCATTGACAAATCTGTACTTTGTATCACCAAAAGCAAGCTTTGTTATGAATTTTTTATCAAATCCTGATTTTGAGAGTGTATCGCCAATTTCAGATTTTAGAATAATCTCTTTTCCCATTTGCTCATGTGAGATTTTTCTTTTTTCTTGCAATACTTCTTCAAATAAATGTGAAAATGGTCCATGCCCCACATCGTGAAGCAATGCCGCAAGCCGGATGTTTTGTATTTGGTCTGAATTTAGTAGTCCTTTTTCTTTTAGTGCATTTGCTGCCTGACCTGCAATGTGCATAACTCCAAGTGAGTGCTCAAATCTAGAGTGTTGTGCACTAGGATAGGTAAGGTGTGCGCCTGAAAGTTGTCGTATTCTTCGTAGTCGCTGAAAGATTGGCGAATCTATTATCTTTAACTCTGTTTCATAGACTCGGATAAAATTATGAATTGGATCTACTATATCGAGAAATGGTTTCATAGTGTTACAATTTTTTTCGCAAGTATTTCCATTATGGATTGATGGACCTCTTCTTTTGTACGTGAAGCGTCAACTAGTTTCCAGCCTAGTTTCTTTGCAAGCTTTCTGTAGGTTTTCGATATCTGTTCTAGGAATTTTCTATCTTTTTCGAATTTGTCTCGTCTTGATTTTTTGCGATTAAAGGATTCTTTTTGGGAAACGTCAAGAACTATGACCAAGTCTGCCTTTGGAAGGCCCTCATCGAGGTTTTGAAGCCATTTCAAATTAAGCTTATTTACAGCACCATAAACGAGATTAGATTGATAATATCGGTTCATGATTAAAACCGAATTTTCGGACTGTGCCTTTTTGATTTCTTGGAGTTTTTCCCATCGGTTTGCAGCCAAAAGGCAGTGGATTACTTGTGAGGGAAATTTTCTCTTTCCGTGCAGAAAATTGTTAATTTCTTTTCCAAGCGGGGTGGTGTAGTCAGGAAAGCTGAAGATTTTTACCTTTAGCTTTCTTGCTCTTAGTGCTTGTGCCAAAAGTGCAGACTGGGTTTTTTTTCCTGCCTGATCACTTCCCTCAATTACTATAATCAATTGTAATGAGATGAAATCCCAGTAATTAAAAATCTATCAAGTCTTAGCTAAACTAGCCATACATGCACAGGCATGATTTTTGGTAAATTACCACTTTAAAATTCCAAGACGACGAGTTTTTGGCTCAACAAATTTCCTAATTTTGTAAATTACGACAGCTGGGACTACAAAATACATTCCTACATTTAATAAAATCAAAGACAGTCCGTATCCTAACACTTCAGCTTCTGAATCCATGTCTACATGATTTAGGATTGAAATAGACGAGATCATAGGAGTTACGATAAGCCTTACAGCCTCTTTGAACGCTGGGTTCTTTCTTTCCCAATCTGCAATTGTTGGTGAAAATGAATAATAGAATTGGTTAAATCCAGTCATAAAATTAGAACCAGATTCGCTTTGTAGTAATTTTTTATCTCTTAACTC
>CAZCWI010000029.1:0-15059 GCA_964502325.1 uncultured Candidatus Nitrosotenuis sp.
AAATCACTATAGTGCGATTATGGCTTTCTTTTGCTCTTTTGTCAAAAGACGGAATCCATCTTTGTCGATAACTGCGACGTTGATGCCGTCACCAGTTCCAATATTTCTCACGATTGCTGCCTTGACAGCACGTAATGCTATGACCTTGGCCTGTTCAACTGTAAGGTCGTTCTTGTATTCCTCTTCCAGTAGCCCATATGCTACAGGGGATCCACTGCCAGTGGTTACGTATTTTTTCTCTTCAACTGAACCAAACATGTCAATATTTAGAAGTGCGGGCCCAGTTTTGTCATATCCGCCAATCAAAATATCTGCAATGAACGGATAGCCCCTGTTTTGATGGAACAAAAGCGAACAAAGTCTTGCCAGGGATTTGATTGGAATATTTTCATTCTTTTGAACTCTGTGTATGGCTGCATGATAACGCAAGACATCTGTAATGTTTTGTGCATCTGCAACGCCGCCTGCCAATGTCAGGCCTGCATGCTTTGCCAATTGTTGAATCTTCATGGTATTGTTATTGGCAATGAAGTAGCCTGCGCTTGCACGCATATCTGCGCACAAAACTACTCCGTCAGTAGCCTTGATACCTACAGTGGTAGTTCCGTGTAAAATCTTCTCTTCTACGTTAGTTGACAAATAAAATACTCCTAGATGCTCTGGAATGGTTCTGACCCTTTTAAATAACTTATTGTTGGAGGGAGGTTGATAAGGAGTGAAACTATCAACAATTTGTGCTCAACTCCGTCTCTCACACAATGGAGCTCCCACGGCTAATTGTAATTGGCAACAAAAATCTCGGAAATATAGGAGAATTCCTACATTCCTTAAATGAACCAAAAAAGGTCTCTGTAATTTCCGGCAGACATGTTAAAAAAATAATTCAAAGCAAATTTCAAAAATCCTTACTCAAGGCAGGAATCAAAAATATCTGGCATAATGCCAATAACAACGATGAGACGTCAATAGACAAAATTCAAGATGACGTCAAGAAGGACAAAAGCGATCTAATCATTGGGATGGGAGGCGGCAGATCAGTGGACATCGCAAAGATGATCTCGTTTAATCTGGGAAAACCGTTTGTCAGCGTACCCACCGCCGCATCGCATGACGGAATTGCAAGCCCTTTTGTTTCCATACGTGGAGATAAGCCGCATTCTGTTGTGGCAACTGCGCCACTTGGCGTTTTTGTTGACATTGATGTAATCAAAAAGGCGCCAAAGAAACTCTTGGCAAGTGGATGTGGTGATCTGATTGCAAAGATCACCGCAGTCAGGGACTGGGAAATAGGAAGAGACAAAACAGGAGAATATTTTGGAAGATATTCCGCAAATCTTGCGTCTATGAGCGCAAAAATCCTTCTGGAGGCATCAGAAAAGAAAAAAATTCCAGATACAAGGGAGGTAGTTGAGGCATTGATTAGTGCAGGGGTTGCGTCGTGCATTGCAGGAAGCAGCAGACCTTGCTCTGGGGCAGAACACCTTTTTTCTCACGCACTAGATAAGATTGCCCCCGGAATAGGACTTCATGGGGAGAAATGCGGAATTGGTGCAATCATGATGGCAAAACTGCAAGGACAAGATTGGAGAAAAATAACAAAGACTTTGAAAAATGTTGGAGCACCTACAACTGCAAAAGAAATCGGCCTGACACAAAACCTGCTTACAAAGGCACTTGTTATTGCACAGTCATTAAGACCTGAGAGATACACCATTCTAAAAGAAATTCATATGACTGAGAAAATGGCCTTAGATCTTGCAAAAAGCACTAATGTGCTATGATTAAGCTGCTTTGGTCTCTTTAACTTCGGACGGTTTTACTTCTGCCTTTTTATTGATATAGCTTTCAATAAAGTTGATCTTCTCAAGGCTTGGTACGAATTTGAATATGTCTATCTGAGTAAAGTGTTTGATTACTCGCAGGCCTTCTGCACCAAAAATTTCTTCAGGTATTGTGACATCAAGTGTTTTTCCATTTAATTTTGATACTATCTTCGAGTCCTCAACAGGTAGGTGTCTTTTTAGAATTGCAGTTATTTTGTCTTCGTCAGACTCGAGTGATTTTATAATATTTACATCATAGGTGATCGTCTTTCCGGCAAATCTATGGTTAAAGTCAACTTGGACTCTACCGGATCCGATGAATCTAACGATTCCAACCTTTTGATCTACCTCTATTGTGTCGCCAACTGTTACCTTTTCTGCATCTTCTCCTAATTTCCGCAGTGGAATCATTCTTACTTTCCCTGGATCGCGATCGCCAAATCCCTTGTCAGGAGTGACATCTACTGTGAGCTTGTCGCCTGCTTTGGCATTTGCTAGCGCGTCATCTAGTCCCTTGATTACCCATGATTCTCCAACAGAAACAAGTTTTGGCTGATACTTGGCATTTTCTTCGAAAATAGAGTGCTTTTTTGCCTCTTCTGCAACGGTTGTTTCAAAAACCTCGTTTGAGTCTTTTACTTTTGCAGTATAATCGATTAGAACAAGTGAACCTTTAGTGAAAGTCAACGCGATCCGTCATCGGATTTCCTTATATTAAGTTAAGGCGAGCTAAAGCGGTTTTAGTTTTTCTTCAGCTACTCTAAGTGCATCGGGATTAGTTTTGTAACCCATCATGTCAAGTGTGGATGAAATAGCAGAGATTGTTCTCATGACGTGATATTTGTTGACCTCTCCCATACAGCCTACTCTGAACACCTTGCCTTTTAGATTTCCAAATCCGCCTGCTACTAGTACTCGGAATTTTTCTGACAGTGTGTTTCTGAATTTTTTATCTTCTAATCCTTCCAAGTAATTCAGTGCGACGACAACTGTTGAACGATCAGCTTCTTTTGCAAAAGGAGTAAGTCCAATTGCGCTAAGCCCTGAGTATAATGCTTGAGAGCAAATTCTGTGACGTCTGATTCGTGCATCTAGCCCCTCTTCTAAAATCATGCTTAGTGCTTCTCTGTATGCATACATGAGTGGCAATGCTGGGGTAAACGGGGTGTGCTTTGCTTCTTCGTAATATTTGAAGTATCTTGATAAATTAAAGTACATTGTATTTGGAGGATTTTCCATCATGTATTTTTTTGCCCGTTTGTTTACTACAATTGGTGAAATTCCAGGTGGTGCCGCAAACGCTTTTTGTGCGCCTGTCATACAGACGTCAATTCCCCACTTGTCAACATACAGTTCCTCTCCGCCTACAATTGAAACGCCGTCAACAACGTAGTAAGAGTCGTTGCGTGCAGTAAGATCCTTTATTCTGTCCAAATATTTTATCATGGTTCCAGTGGATGTTTCGTTCCACACGCAGTAGAATGCCTTGACATCCTTGTTATTGTCAAATGCGGCCTTTACATCATCAAAAGTTGCATTTTGTCCAGGGGTTGTCTCTAATTTTACTACGTTTGCACCGGCCCATTCTAACATCTGAGAGAGTCTGCTACTGAATTCTCCGTTGACAGGAATTATTACCTTGTCTCCCTTTTTAATTAAATTTATAACGCTTGCCTCAACGGCACCAGTGCCAGAAGCAGATAGACAAACTGCTTCACCGTCTGTCTGAAATACCTTTTTTGTTTTCTCTACTGCGTCTTCGTACAATTCAACAAAATCGTCGCTTCTGTGATTTATCATCGGAGTAATCATTGAACGCATTACTCTTTCTGGCACATTTGTTGGACCAGGTAACATGACTAAATATTCCAAATAATTTCGCCTGAAGGGATGTTTTGGTGGCTTTATTTATAATTAAAGATTGGTTAGTCTGTTTTTGGCGTCGATCTTTAACAATACTTTCTTTGTACCTTCTGGCACCAATCCTGCTAAATCCTGACCGTCTTTGATTTTGACTCGAATGTCCGTACCGGACAAAATCTCTCTTTGCTTTAAAGGAACTGAAATTACCTTGATTCCACGTTTGCCAAAAAGTGTATGTGTGAACTCGTCATTTGAAAATACCACGTCATACCGTGGAACTATCTCATCTATACTGAATGTCCATCTTTCATGGTCATTTACATCTGGAATGTAGTAAATCTTTACTCTTTTTAGTGCAGTCTCATCAAGGGATGATTCTATCATCTCTCTTCTTTCATCTGCGGTAAACGGATTTCTTTTTTCATTGAATCTATTGGAGCTTCCTATCCCAATTGATAATTCGTCCACATTTGATAAAGCAAATCTGACTGCATCCAAATGGCCAAGATGAAACGGTTGAAACCTTCCTATTAAGAGGCCAATCACGTTTCTATTTTTTCTAATTTACATAAAAACTATCATAAGCAATTAGGCTAGAGCAAATCCATGGAGATTTTGAAAATTGATGGTTCACACGGCGAAAGCGGAGGGCAGATTCTCCGCAGTGCAATCACATTATCGGCGATAACCGGAAGACCAATACAGATTGAAAATATTCGCAAAAACCGTAAGGTACCTGGATTAAGAGCACAGCATCTAACAGCTGTAAAACTGCTTGCAAAAATTTGCAACGCCAAAGTAGAGGGGGCGCATATTGGCTCTTCAATTATAAAATTTTATCCAAACCAAATACAAAACATGTCTTTACAAGAAAATATTGGAACAGCCGGCAGCATCTCGTTAGTTTTACAAGTGTTGATACCTGCAGTTGCACTGGCACAAAAGAAACTAGATCTATCTATAGTTGGAGGAACAGATGTGCTTTGGAGCCCAACTGGTGATTACACAAAACACGTGCTAAGAGAGGCATTTGCAAGAATAGGAATTGATTTTTCAATGGAGATAAAAAAACGTGGGTATTATCCAAAAGGTGGTGGAATAGTTGATGTTTTAGTACATCCGTCAAAAAAACTAAATCCGATATTTCTTACAAAACAAAACACAAAGGATGTAAAAATACTGTGTTCGCATTCTGGCGTATCTGATATTGCATCATTTGTGGATAATACAAGCAACGCTTTGAAGAAAAACGGGTTTTTTGTGGAATCTCAAATTAACGAACAGTCTGCGCAAAACCAAGGTGCGTCGCTAGTTGTTTTTAGTCATGATTCTACATCGATCAACGGCGCAGATGAATTATTTGATTTTAAAAATAAAGATAGTTTTGGTAAAAAATGCCAAAGTCAATTCCTAGAGTCTAATCTGGGTGTTGACAATAACTTGTCCGATATGTTGGTGGTGCCACTAAGCTTGATAAACGAAACCTCTGTTTTCACAGTAAGGGAAATTTCGGAGCACCTGCAAACGAATCTTTACATCACGTCAAAAATTACCGGATGCAAATACGGTATTGGCAAAATTGACAACGGCTATGAAGTAAGAGTTCGTGGAAACTCAGATTCCTGCATCAAGTAATGCAGCCATAAACAAAACCGCGACAGAAAGACCCACAGTTACCTGACCTACGATTATTATCTTTGTGCGTAATTTTGTAATCTGGGAATCAGACATCTGCTTCGTCATTATTTTTTGCTCTACTTCCTTTCTAATTATTCTGACGTGAACGCCAAATGCAACTAGCAAACCTATAACAAAAATTATTTTGATGACCAAAAGTATGCCATAGCTGGTTGAGAATAAAAAGTCCGGCCTAATTAACATCTGATGTGCATTAAAGATTCCAGTTGCAATCATAATCGTTAGCGATGGAATTGCAATTCGGTTGAATTTTCTTCCGACCTTTATCATAATTTGCAGTCTGTCCTCTACTGATGGGGACATCGTCTTTAGGATCGGGGCAAAAACCATCGCAATAAACAAAGAACCTCCAACCCAAATGGCAGAAGCTATCAAGTGAACCCATGTGATGATAGCTTGTTCTATTGCCATAACTTATGATGAATTTGTGTACAAATATTATCTATTTGACTTGAACAACATTTTTTAGTTGTAGCATTTTGGTACAAATGATTGTTCATTCAAGGAAAGGGCATAATTTATGTCGCAATTGCGGGGCTTTTAGCTATGCTTGGAGGGATCACTTGGTATGCAAGCCTTGATAATCCGCAGCTTGGCATGGCCGAGATCCAACTGACTAGTGTAAAAGTGGTAAATACAAACACCGTTGACAACCGAGTCACCCTAGAAGTAAGTTTTCTAATCAAAAATCCAAGCGAAAAAACATTCACAGTATCAAACATAGATTACGAGTTGTTTGCAAATGGCAAATCCCTTGGAAAAGGCTCATACTCAACTGAAGACATTGCTCTTCCAGGACGAGCCGCATTCTATCCTGGCTCGCAAATTGAATTACCGACCAACCTTAACTTGATACTTTCTGAGAATGCTGCTGATGAATACAACTCGATTATCAATGGTCAAGAGCTAAAATTTAGTGCAAAGGGCAAAATGGTTGTTGAATCTGCGTGGAGCCTAGTAGAAAGAGATTTTGACACCTCACAGTAAACAGGACGCAAGAACTTGTGGTGATTATTTAGTGGGCCGAGAGAGATTCGAACTCTCGATCACCGCCGTGTCGAGGCGGTATCCTAACCAGCTAGACTACCGGCCCAATGAAGTACAGAACCTGACGTCTACATTATTAATCTTTAAACAGGAAGGAGCAAATTAGATTAAAATGAGCGACAAATTTTCAAACCAAGAAAAATTTGGCCTATACAAGGCAATTTTTACAAGAAGGGATGTCCGCTCCCATTTTAACTCAAAGCCAATAGATAATGAAACACTAACACGAATCCTAAATGCCGCACACCATGCACCATCTGTGGGATTTTCACAACCATGGAATTTTATTCTGATAAGGGATTCTCAAACAAAAGCAAAGATAAAGCAATCATTTGAGGAGGAAAAAAATAGATCCGCAAACCAAGTTGATGACTCAAAAAAGGAAAAATACGTTTCATTAAAACTAGAGGGAATTTTAGAATCGGACGTAAACATTTGCATCACGTATGATCCAACAAGATTTGGGCCGTTTGTGATCGGGAGATCAAGCATACCGGAAACTGGAATCTACAGTGTCTGTTGTGCAGTGCAGAACCTCTGGCTTGCCGCTAGATCAGAGGAGATAGGAGTGGGCTGGGTAAGCATTCTGTCAAATGACACACTAAAGCAAGTACTAGGCCTGCCTGATCATATTGTTCCAGTGGCATACCTGTGTTTGGGTCATGTTGAGGAATTTGCAGAAAAACCTGATCTGGAATCTGTAAAGTGGCTACCACGATTAGGTCTAAAGGATGTTGTGTACTTTGAGAGGTGGGGACAAACACAAAATATGCCCAATTGGAGCCAAATACACGACTTAATCAGAGTAAACCTTGATTACGCTTTTAAATAATCACTTTGCAGTTTCTGGCTGGGCTTGTAGCGCAGAGTCAATTATGACGCGAAACATGGATAGCGCGGCAGCCTCCTAAGTTGCAGGTCGAGGGATCGAAGCCCTCCAAGCCCGTCCAATTTTTTCCAAATGTTATTTTAATTTAAATACGTAATAACCGACAAAAAAACATGAAAATTGTAGTAATATCTGGAAGTCCACGAAAAACTGCAAACACACAAATCATGATGAGATTTGTTTACGATTATGCCAAATCAAAAAACCAAGACATAAAATTCATCAATTTGTCAGAAGGCGGAATCGATTATTTTAGAGGATCAAATGAAAATTATAGTCAATCAACACAGCAAGCCGCCAAAGATATCATGGATGCAGACGTGTGGATTATTGGCACGCCAGTTTATAATTCGTTTTTCAGCGCGGCATTAAAGAACCTCTTTGAATTTATCAATTACAAAAATACCGCAGGAAAAACCGCTGGCCTTGCAATTCTTGCGTCAGGAAACATTGGCTTTATCGATGTTCAAACACTGCTAACGCAATTAATGAGCTACTTTAGGGTAGTCACAAACCCAAAGGCAGTTTTCATGACTGTTGACGCGATTAAGGACGGCCAAATTGATGAAAATGAAAAAACAAGACTAAAAGAACTGGTTGATGAAACTGTGCTTCTTGCCTCTAGGCAAAAGTAGATTTTTTGTCAAGATACACCACTTTGAATATCTTGACAGTATAGTCGCCATCAAAGATTTTAGTAACTACGTCGTTTGTTACATCTCTTACCCTAAACTTGTATTCGTATGAGCCGTCCTTCTTGACATCGGTTTGGGCAAAATGAACTGCTTCGCCATTCTTGTAAATCTGAATTATTACTGGATATCCGTCAACAGGATTTGCTATCTTTCCTTCAACAAAACCCCACGGCAATTTGTTTTCTTTCGGTGCGTGGAAAGGCACAATCGTCTTTTCAAGCCCAGTTGACGAATCAATTGGAGTTATCGTTGTCTGAGTATCTACTGTTTCCGCAAATGAAGTAGATATTGCTGAAAAGATTGCGACCATTGCAAAACTTGCAATTGCTGTTTTGTTTAGAAACATCAGAAACAATCATGAAATAGTCAAATATTAACATGACGTATCAATTACACGTGCTAATGGATCAAGACATTCTAAATGACGGATGCATATGCAAATGCCACTTTGGCGGTGCGGTAAGTTGCCCAGGATGCAAACTAAACCACAAATCAAATGTATGCAAGCACTGTCAGTAGGTTATTTCTTTTTGTCCGTCTTTTCTTTTGACGCAAGAACTTTGAGATTTGCAAGTTCTGCCTTGAGTGCCTCAATCTGAACCAAGGTTTCTAGACTTGCGATCTGTTGTTTTAGTCGATCAATTTCACCGTCTTTGAGCTTTACAGCATCATGCAATTCATTTAGTTGAACTGTAAATGCAGCCTTGGCAGCGTTTAATTCGTCATATGTCGCTGTCTTTGATGTCGCTGTCTGTGATTTGTGAGCTATGCTAGACGAGCTTTTTTTTTCAGCATGACCGTGTTTGTGGGCATAATCTGCACTTTTTTGCGCAGCCCAGCAAATTCCCGCCAAAAACCATGTTACAATTGATGATACTAGTAACAGCTGATGTAGTGCGTCAGGCATTACAAAGTAAAGCCATGTCAAAATGGAAGCAAAAATAGAAACAACAACCGTGGCTAGATGGTTGCCCAGATAACCCATGTCTATGCGGAAACCCTGTCGAATATAACAGTAATGCTCAATTTTGCGATTTGATAATAAAAGAAAAGATAAGCGAAGTTTATTCGTCTTTTTCTTGACTTACAGCGGATTCCAGTTGTGGGATCTCTGATTGTAAAATTTTAATTTTTGTCAATAACTCGTTTCTGAGATCTCTTGCAACTCTTCGTACTGTGGGTCGTGGAACGCCAAGCTCATCAACCACTTTGGAGTAAATGTCTTGCTTGTCAGTTAGCCCCTTTTCAAGGTAAGAATTGATTGCTTGTTTGATAACGGTGCTTTGATTTGTGCGATTCACAATCTGTAATTTTTTCTGTTCTATATAAGACTATAACTTTTTCAAACAAACATTGGAATTGTATTTTGCCTCAAAAAATTCTTATACCATTTAATATTCCGAACATGGTTTTTATTTTAAAATAAATATTCTATAACTGAGAACGAAAAATAAAATCATACCAAAACAAAATTATGTAATAATTACAATCTTGCTTGAATTACTTAGCTGAAAATAGTAAGACTCTTATGATAAAGACGGAGCCTGTCATTGTTTGGCACAGGTAACAATAGAAACCAAATTTGGAAAAATTGTATTTAAACTATTACCTGAGATTGCTCCCGAAACCGTTAGAAATTTTGCAAATCTTGCCAAGTCCGGATTTTACGATGGGACGCTATTCCACAGAGTCATTCCAGGCTTCATGATTCAGGGAGGAGATCCAAATACCAAAAAACCAGACAAGGGTAGGTGGGGACAAGGCGGTCCTGGCTATACCGTCAAAGCCGAATTTAATCCGCGCTCACACTTGCGTGGAATAGTCTCGATGGCAAGAGCGACGGATCCAAATAGTGCAGGCTCGCAATTCTTTATAGTTACAACCGACAGCACATTTCTTGATAGGCAGTATACTGTATTTGGAGAGGTAATTGAGGGAATGAACGTGGCAGATGTCATAGTCAGTCAGCAGCGCGATAGGAACGACTGTCCACTCCAAGACGTACAAATGTCAAAGGTAACGCTGTCAGAATAATAAAAATGAAAAAAATCATTCTTGGGTTAGTGCTTGGCGTATTATTCTCATCAGTAGGAATTGTATTTGCGCAACAGGCAACTATTGGCAATCCTGCAGTACAGGTGATAAAAATCACGATAAATGAAGATGGATCTGCCCACGTTATTCATGTGGTGGAACCAAGCTCGCAGCCTCAACAGGTAACCGTTGTACAGAATGATTTTACCAATCTACAGATGAAAGATGAGACCGGCTACATCCCTCAATATGGGGAAGTAAGCGGAAATGTCAAGAGCTTCATGCTCTTTCCAACAAAGGAAAAAATTCTTGTTGAGTACGATCTAAAAAATGCAGTCAAGCTAGAAGATGGAATATGGAGATGGGACTACCTGTATCTTGCAGATACCGAATTCTATCTGCCAGAAGATGCTAATTTGATATTTGTAAATGAAACCCCAATTAACCTTGTAGAGAAAAAAGGAATCAACTGTCACGGTTGCCAGGTAAAATTAGAATACGAGCTTGGCCAGACAGAAATTGTAAAACAGGTTCAATGGGAAGACAAAAAATTTGATGTTAGAATCATAACATTGGCTGATATCTTATCGTTCAAGTTTGATCAACCAAACAAAAAAATCACGTTTGATGTAAACGATGAAAACAAGTACATTACATTGATCATACCGCTTGAATTGCTTTGGAATCCATACCAAGTACTCCTTAATGGGAATGCCACGCTAGATAATGAATTTTATTCAGACGGCAAAACCATGTGGCTTAGTATTAAACCTGACAAAGCAGGTACCGTAGAAATAATTGGTGTTTCGGCGGTTCCGGAATTTCCACTAGTGTCACTTTTGATATTTGGTACTGCAATGGTTCTTGTTGTAAGATACAAGAACAAATTTAGTCTCCGCTAGAACCGCAGGAACAAAAGCCATACTCGTCAATTCTTACATTACAAAGGGGGCATTTTTCCCCATAACTGACTTCCCAAGGCTCTTTCCCAAACAATTTGAAATGATCATCAATTTCTTCTGGTACGATTCGTTTTTTTGCCAATGGTCTGGTGTGGCAAAAAATAGTATAATAGCATTCAACGATACGAAAATCAAAATTGTGAATTTATTAATAGAAATGACCCAATCAATCCATGGAGTGTGACTGCGGGTGCCATTGCATTAGGTGCAAGAGTACAGACCTTGAGTCTTTCCAGGTGGGAAATCCGGAACCTGACGGATATTTTGACATGCATCATACCTGCAAAAACTGCAACATACACTTTGATCATCTAGATGGTACTGTTTTTGCCAAGTGCGATATTTGCAAGTACGGCTAGCTGATAATCTGCGGTTCTTTGAAATAATAGATTTTGTTTTCCTGCGAGTTTTTTTCAAGTTCCTTATGAAATGCCATTCTTGATAGTGCTTTTGATACATCAAGCGGGCTTGCGATCCAGCCATATTCCCTTAGTTGCTCTACTGTTTCTGAGACTGTTCTTGGTTTTGCAAAGAACAGATCTCTTTCTAGCAGCTCTATCTTGCCTGGCACTTCGTCTTGGCCTATGGAAGTTGGGGGTGAGAATTCTGGCTCGTGCACTTCGGCATCATTTAGTATCTTTAGGTAATCCAAATTTGCCTGATATGTCTGTGTTATTTCCCTTGGGGGTTCTAACGAAATGGTCTCATCACTGATAATTCTGGCTCTTCCCTCCCCAAGTCTACTTGTAAGGTCAGAAATCACCTGGCCTATTGTCTCATTATCGATGTAAAAGTCCCTAGATTCGATTTCTACCTCGTTTTCGCCGTATCTGAGCCTAATCTTTGCCATTTGTATTAAAAATGACAAATTTTGATTTATTCTACTAGCTCTAAGTAGCTTTAAGATTGGATCAAAAACTTTACACATCTTATCGCAAATTTTTTGCCTCAGTTATAGAAAAGCAAATTTTTGATCAACAGGCATGGGTAAAAAAGCACTGGCCGTTATTCTGGTTATAGTAGGCGTCGCCGCATTTGGATATACTCAATATGCGTCAGCTTCTCAGATTAGCGTTGCAATAACTAGCAGCAAACTAATTGAAAAAACCGACAAGGGCTCGTTATACAATCTTGAGCTAGAATTCAAAAACCCGTCATTATTGATGCTCAATGCAGGAAAAACTGATTTTACGTTATCGACTGAGGATAAAATGTTAGGAGGTGGAACCTTGGATCCGTTCATGCTTCCGGCATTAGGAAAGATTACAACAAATGGCATCTTTTTAAAAGATCAAAGCACTGATTCTAAGAATCCTCAAGTAAAGATCTCCGGAACCACAAAATATCAGCTGCTGTTTGCTACACTAGATGTGCCATTTACATACTATCCAACACAGGATCAAACTAGAGAATTTATACAAGACTCTTAATTTCTCCAAATAATGCTTACTGTTTTTGGATCAACTGCGTTAGACACCATACGAACCCCAACCAAAGTTCTTAAGGATGTTTTAGGCGGTGCGGCAACGTTTGCCGGAATATCTGCCAGTTTCTTTGTGGACACTGGACTGATCGCCGTAGTTGGCAGCGACTTTCCAAAAAAATACCACCGTATACTTGAGAAATATCTTGATTTAGAGGGATTCGTGATTCAAAAAGGGAAAACATTTCGTTATGACGGTAGTTATGACCAAACTCTTAGTACCAGAACAACGAATAAGACTGAGCTAAACGTCCTCGGTACGTTCAAGCCAGAGGTTCCAGACTCTTATAGAAAATCAGAATTTGTATACCTTGCAAACAATGATCCTGATCAAAATTCATCGCTGATACGCGAATTTGACAATGTAAAATTTTCAATGTGCGATACCATAGAATTTTGGATTTCAACAAAACGCAACTCGGTCATAAAGATGATAAAAAACGTAGATGCCGTCGTGATCAATGACGAGGAAGCAAAACTTCTCACAAAAGAACACAATTTGATCAAATGCGCAAAAAAGATGATGAGCTGGGGTGCAAAATACATCATAATCAAAAAGGGTGAGCATGGCTCGCTTCTCTTTTTTGAGGATGTTATTTTTCCATCAGTTGCATTTTCACTTGAAGATATTGTAGATCCAACCGGAGCTGGCGATTCGTTCGCAGGTGCGATGATCGGATACCTTGCAAGCAAAAAAAGCACGAGTCTTTCTGAGATAAAAAAATCTGTAATCTATGGAAATGTGTTGGGATCATTTGCAGTAGAAAGATTTGGCCTAGACGGGCTGCTCAATACAAACAAGAAAAAAATTGAAACCAGAATACGGCAATACCAGAAAATGATTGACTTCTGAAAGGTTATAGACAACAGATCCAAAAACCAAATCATGGATAAACTAGAGTCGCTTTTCTCACTCCAAAAAGGACTTTCAGAAATGATGAACCTTGATAGATACCCAAAAGACATGGAGGGCAAAATATCTGCACTATGCACCGCAATAATTCATGAAGCCACAGAACTACAACGTACAACAAACTGGAAATGGTGGAAAAAACCTACTCCATTTGATGTGGCAGACGCAAAAGAGGAACTAATTGACATCTGGCATTTTGTAGTACAAGCATCACTTGAGCTAAATCTGACACCTGATGACATACTAGAAGAATACAAGCGAAAAAACGAAATCAATCGAGACAGACAGAAAAATGGATACTAGATTTTAGATAATTCTGTCTAGTCTGGTTTCCCCAATTCTGTCCACAAGTGTGATTTGTTTTTGAAATTTTTCTATGTCTTTTTTTGAAACGGTAAGAAATGGGTTTGGGCTGTGCGAGTTTACTATCCTACCATTATCATCAATGCCGTACTTGTATAATGATACCAGTGCATGACCTGTTTTGTGACCTGAAACCTCTTTTCCGCAAACAATCAGGGTCCGGAGATTCGGGTTTTTGATAATATTGCGAATCAACTCGTCAATTCCTTTGTTTTCTGAGAGTAATCTTCCAGATATGGCGATTTTTTGCATCAAATCAGAATTTGATATCTCTTTCAGCAATTCAATACTTGACAAAGTGCATACCGCAATTGTTGACTCGTCATTCCCAACAAAGACCTCTTCACGTATTGGAAATATTATTTTACAAATTTCCCCTGCAATATCTGATAGTTGATTCAAGTCAACGCACTGCGGATTGTTCTGGCAGTTAACCTCAAGTTATCTTCTGTGACCATTGGCTGTACGGGCAGGGAGAGAACACTGCGTGCAGCCCAGTCAGTAACTGGCAGATTTAGCTTTTTGCTGTAATATGGCGTCTTGTGGACCGGTGTGGAATAATAAACTGCCGCGCCAATTCCACTTGAATTCAAGTCCTTCATTATCCTGTCTCTTGATTTTGTGGCAACGGTGTAAAGATACCAGTTTACCTCTTCATGCTTTCTTTTTTGTGGAAGAGTTAGATCCAAACCTGAAAGCAGATCTGTGAGAATTTTTGCATTTTTCTTTCGCTTTAGCAAAAATTTCGGCAGTTTTTTCATCTGTACTTTGGCAATTGCCGCACTGATCTCTGGCAGTCTGAAATTTAGGCCAAGCATTCTCGTATCATATCCGTGAACCATCCCATGATTTCTAATCATGAGTAGTTTTTCCCGCAATTTCTTGTTGTTTGTAACTATGACTCCACCTTCTCCCGATGTCATTACCTTTGCTGCATACAGACTAAAGCAGCCAAGCTCAGAAAACGTACCTGTCTGCCTTCCTTTGTAACTTGATCCCATGGATTGGGCAGCGTCCTCAACTACGTGCAGATTGTGTTTTTTGGCAATTTCAGAAATCTCATTGATATATGCAACATTGCCATACAGGTGAACTGGGATTATGGCCTTTGATTTTTTTGTAATCTTTTTTTCCAAATCTGTTGGATCCATGGTATAGTTGTCGCGTTTGATGTCGACAAAGATCGGCTTTGCGCCAACCGATACTACTGCATTTGCAGTTGCTACAAATGTAAAAGAAGGCAAAAGAACCTCATCACCGGTTTTTATGTCAAGTGCATACAGTGCTGC
>CAZCWI010000030.1:0-15047 GCA_964502325.1 uncultured Candidatus Nitrosotenuis sp.
GATTCAGTCATAGAGTCTTCAGCATCATGTTCTGATTCAGTCATAGAGTCTTCAGCATCATGTTCTGATTCAGTCATAGAGTCTTCAGTTGAATCTATTGGCGCAGACATGATCATTATCGTTATTGCGTTTTCCTTACCTACTGTTGGCGGTTCGCTTTTCCAGCCAACCTCAATCTCATAATTACTGACAATTTCGGATTTGTGTGCAGATGCACTACCAAGCAATCCAAAAAACAAGGTAAATACTGCTAAAACTGCAATTTTTTGATGCAACAAAAATAATCATTCATCATATCTTAATTAACAAATTGGTACAAATGTCAAACTCTGTTTTTGTAAAAATATGTTTTAAAACAATTACCAATGTTAAGCAACGCTAATCTACTTGCAACCGGTGATTTTATTGCGAATCACGCCCAATTATTCACTAGTTGGATGTTGGCCGAAAGCTTGACAACTACCATACCCAAGACGGGCTTTCGGTCAACTGTAAATTATTCCGTTTGGGGCAGGTAATATTATGACAAATCCCACAATATCTGCTAGGATTTTTCAAATTTTTGGAATATTCATGCCGTTTTGAAATTGCAAGTCTGAAATTAACAGTGTTAATTTAGTTTTATAAGCAATGATCGCATATTAATTGCATGAGTTTTCGAAAATGTGTCCACTGTGGCAGGGAGTATGAAAGTGTGTTTAACAAACGAGTGTGCTCCATCCAATGTGCACTCGAAATCACCAGTTGACGTAGTTTGTCTTAGTTATGTCTGATTTTGAGTCGTTTACAAACAAAGTACTGGTTTTTCAAAAATAATAATAACACCAAGTTTTCAATCAATAGGACATGGGTTTATTCAAAAAAAAGACAGTTACGGACGAAACAAAGTGCAAAAACTGCGGTCTGGAACTGCACGACCCAGAACGTCTAAAAAGACACATGAAAAAAGCACATGGAAACCTGCCAGTTAAGAAAATGGATCCAAGTAACAGTGAAGGAAGCCTCTGGTAGAGGATTCCTGACTTATATGTACGTGAAAAACCTGATCAAATATGTTTAGTAAAATAATTGCAAAACTGCGATCTTGTTCTTCTAGCAAGAAATCACCTGACGCAACAACATCCAAAGAATCTGAAAAAAACAAATCAGAATAAAAAAAGAATCAAAGGACTAGGATTCTATGCACCCTTTTTACACCCCATTTTTATCATAAAATTCATAATTTTTTGACATGCCTGGGCCGAATCTACAAAACTTGTATTGCCGCTACAAAATTAGAAGTGCAAGATTAATCCTAAAATCTGCTAAATCTTGCTCGTTCTATGTCTCGGTCTTCTTTAGTTTCCTTTTTCCATTCTTTATAGTGCTCTTTGCAAAGAACTGTGTGTTTTCCAGAAGACTGTACTCGCAATCCCGCACTTTCTACTTTTGATGTGTTAAGTGAACGGGCTCCGTCGTTGCTACAACCGTCAACATTGCATTTTGCTCCTTTTGAAACAATTCCCATACGGTATTTGCTCAATTAATGATATTTATAGTTGAAACCAATTTTCAGGCAAGCCTTGGCACGGTTTTGGCATGACTGATCCGCTGATCTCATGTTTGTTCATAGCAAACTAACTATTGGATAAAATTGTGAATTTTATTAAAAATTCATTGAAAGCATCTAGACCTACGCAGACAATCTACGATGACGGGATAGTAGACATTGTAAATACCGACATCATACAACTGCAAAAAGACAACAATCTTCAAGATGTCATAAACCATCTTTCAATGAACAAGATTAGCAAGATTTTCATTTACGACGATAAAAAACCGGCAGGCGTAATCACGGACAAAGACATCATAAGATTTCTGTACATCGATAAGAGTGGCAGAAGCCTAAATCAAATTCTTGCCACCGAACTAATGAATAACATTTGTTTTGTCGATAAGGGGTTAACGTGCCAGCAAGCTGCCCAATTAATGCTGCTCAACAAGATAAGCACCCTTGGAGTCGGAAGCAAAGAAAACCTGGCTGGCATAGTGACCAAGTCAGATCTCATAAAATACTACATAACGCGTCATCACGACAACAGCAAAGTATCCGATTACATGACGATTAGCTATTTCTCCGCTGGAATAAACGACAAGGTGTATGATCTGATTAAAAAAATGATAGCCTTTGACATATCGCGCGTAGTAATAACCGACGACGATAAAAAACCGGCAGGCGTAATCACGACAGGCGACCTGTTCAACCTGACGATAGCTACAAACAAGCTAAGCATAGTACAGTCAAGCATTGCCAATTATCTGGAAAAAGACGGGCTGTGGTCGGAAACAGGATTTGTCGGCTCCCAGATCGCAGGCGAGATAATGACCTGTGGAATAATCACGACAGGCCCTTCTGTCAACATGGCCGATGCGGCAAAGACAATCCTGGAAAAGAGAATAGATAGTCTTGGAATAAGCGATGAAAACAATACATTGCTTGGAATTATCAGCAAGAGAAACATACTGCTTGCACTGGCAAAAGATGTGTGATTTGGTGCCACAAAACCGATTACGACCTTTTGTTTGTTTCAAACACACTAGTGCATAATTCTGCTTATTCGTGAAAATTCATAGTAATGAGCGATGAAGATTATGAACCCATAATCATGATAGTAGACGATGCATCATTTATGAGAAAAGCTTTAAGAAAAATAATCGAGTCAGCAAAACTCACGACCAGAATCATCGAAGCCGCTGACGGAATAGAAGCAGTGATGAAATACAAGGAATATCGGCCCCATCTTGTTACAATGGACGTGCTGATGCCAAAGGCAGATGGGATACAAGCATTGCGTGCCATAAAAAAAATAGACCCTGAAGCCAAGGTAATAATGATTTCATCTAGCGGGAAAAGCCACATAGTTCAAGATGCAATGAAGCTTGGCGCATTAGACTACGTCCTAAAACCATTTGACTATGCAAGAATGAACCTGATTCTTAGCAGATATGCACGAGTTTAATCAAATCACACTGTATGAAATTTTTCTAACTTGATTTCTTTTTTTCTGACGCCTCTTTGTTCGTCAAAGCGCGTAATTGGGTTTCAAAGGTTTTTTGCATTTTCTTTAGATCATCTACCCGTAACTGTTGTTTACTTAGGTGATCATTGACAAGCTTGATGTATTCGCTTGTTTCCTCGGCAGTGCGGCACAGCTCACCCATTTGCTCATTGATTATGTCACTGGCAGACTTTGGATCCGCATACAAATCCTGCAAAAAGATTATTCTCTTTGATGCTACAATGTCCTCAAACTCGGGGATTTTTGGACCTCTTTCAGTAACGTGGCTGTCAAATTCGCCTGTACGTGCTAGCCGTTTAAATCGCTCCTTTGTCTTACGATCTAAATATCGTCTGGCCAATACCAATGCCTCACAATTGTCGTATACTAAGTAGCGTTTGTAAAATAAACGCAAACAATTTCCCCACTTGTGAGGCTGAAGAATCGGCCGGCATCATTCGTTTATAAATGGAATAATTTTGCAGTAAAACATGGGTGGGTCAAAGAAGAAATCGCCAGCACAGATGGACAAGTCTCAAACTGACGAAAAGAAGGAATCTAAAGGAAAGAAAGACAAGAAACAGGAAAAGACCGAAAAGAAAGCCGAAATCACGGTAATAGTAAATGAAGATCAAGCACTAAAATTAATCAAGTCAAACAACTACCTAACTGTTCAAGAGCTTGCAAAACAAACAGGTGTCAAAATCTCTGCTGCAAACGCATGCCTTGTAAGCCTGACAAAAAAAGGCACACTCAAAAGAGCTGGCGGGTTTAGCGGCCACTGGATTTATCAGCTAACTGCCTGATAAAGCGCAATTACATCTCCTGCCTTTACATCATTTAGCGAATCTGTTTCAGAGGTAATTTTTCCAATCGGGGTCATGGATTTTGTCAGCACGACATCTGATAAGAAAAAGCAAATGCTCCCGCCTGCCGGGGAAAACGCGATGTCGCCTTTCTTGAATTCCTTTCTTTGCCGTTCCACCCCAGAGTTGATCGTTGTCTCAAAATACACTATGTTTTGTCCGATAAAGTGAGCGTTACCGTCAAGTGGCAATGATCGTAGTATTGAGCTGACAGTTTTTGGAGATAGGTGACGTTTTAGCTCGCAAGTTAGCTTGGATTTGCCCTTAATTTCGATAATTAGCTGAAAACTCGATACAGAGCCAGCACTCATCCCAGTCGCTTTGGCGTATGAATATATAACCGTATTAGAGAATTTTTTCAGTTGTCAGATCCTGAAGAAGCCGAAGTTGAGATTACCGAAGAGGTTGAAGAAGAGCCAGAATTTGCAAGGCCTATTGGCGCCGAAGAGGTTGCAGAAGACACCTCGATGGAAGACGCAGTAGCTGCATACAAAAAAATCTTTGAAACCAAAGAACTCACAGACGACGAACGCGCAGAACTAGACAAAAAAGTAAAGGAGATGGAACAACGCGAAATAGTTGATACAGATCCAGTTCACGATGCTATTGAGATTCCACTTGCTGGAAAAGGCAAGATAGCAATAGGCCCGCCGACACTGACTAGATTCGAAAAGGCAAGAATTCTAGGCGCAAGAGCGCTACAACTGTCATTGGGGGCACCACCATTCATCACAATCCCAGCAAATGCCAGAACATCACTTGACATAGCACTAAAAGAGCTCGAAGATCGAGTAATTCCAATTGTTATTAGACGAAGACTACCAAACGGCGATTACCAAAACATCCCAATTGACTTTTTCAATTAATGGACAAATCGTCGACAAAACTTAAAAGAACTACATTTTTTGACAAAATGGAATGATCAGCATGGAGGAGACAAAACAAAACACCGAGACGGCAAAACGCGTTGATCAACCACATGTATTTTACGTAAGAAACGAACCAATAATGCCAGCAGCGCTTGACGTCTTTATGCTAGTCAATAAACACGGAAGGGGTTTGCTAAAGGCAAAGGGAAACACAATCCCAAGTGCAGTTGCAATCGCAAACATTATCGTGGAAAAAATGCTTCACAACGTAGCAACCATCGAATACATAACACTTGATAGTGAAAATACAGACGCATTTGGGAAAAGACTGTTATCAACTATAGAAATTTCTATTATTAAAAAATAATACTTGCTGTGAAAACTAGTAAACGCTACCTGGGCCTTTTAGCAGCATGTTTTCGCATTCTTTGCATACTGCCTCATCAATGTTTGATTCCAAATTGTGGTGAATTTCACAAATCAAAAGGCTGGATTTTATGTAATTGCAAAGGCTGATGAATTTTGCAAGGCTTGATGGCGTGTATGCCATATCTGATGCCAAACTATCGCTTAGCGTGTTTATCAGCTGGGATACCTGCTCGTCGGCTATGAGTTTTTGAATGAGTTTTGGATCACCGCGGGTTCCGCGAATGTAGTTGCTTATTGCAGCCTGCGTTACTCCGAGCATCTTTGAGATTTCGTCTTCTCTGATTTGGTGCTCCTCTGCAAGCTTTTTTGCCAAAATTGCACGCAGTGCGGGAATTAGTGTTTTTGATTCGATTTCTGCAGGCAGTAACACGATGGAAAATCTGTCTACAATCTATTTAAAGTTAACAATGTACAAAATCAAATCATGGCAGGCAAACTAATTTTGTACAAAAATAGCTGGAGCTAACTTCGTACTCAAAACTTAATTTGTTTACCATGTAAAAAAAAATGTGAACCAAATTCTCAGTCAAACGTATCGGATCATAGAAAAAGCTGTTTTGGAAACCGACGCAGACTGTTTATCGTTATCCGGGGGACTGGACAGCACCATATTGGCATATTTTCTAAAAGACAGGAAAATCAACACCGTATCAATAATAGCAAATGACTTTCTTGCAAACGATCTGACGTATTGCCAGCTTGCAGCAAACAGATTCAATCTGCCACTAAACATCAGATTCTGCGAAACAGCGGAGATCTATTCTGGAATCGAAGAGACAATAAAAATTCTAAAAAACTTTAACGATATTGAGATACGAAACAACGTTGTAATGTACCTTGCACTGTCTGCCGCAAAAGAACTCGGATTGAGCAAAATAATGACAGGTGATGGTGCAGACGAGATATTTGCAGGCTATAATTTTCTACTAAACAAAAGCAAGGAGGACCTTGAATTGGATCTGGAAAGAATCAGCAAAATCATGCACTTTCCGTCGCAGAAGATAGGGAAAGCAATAGGGGTGGATGTCAAATCGCCTTTTTGTAGCAAAGAGGTACTGGAATTTGCAAAAACCATACCTGCAGATCTCAAAGTGCGTGAAGAGGGAGGCAAAAAGTTTGGCAAGTGGGTTCTAAGAAAAGCATTCGAAGACAAAATACCAAAGGCAATAGCATGGAGACAAAAATCCCCAATGCAGGACGGCGCTGGGACGCAAGGCTTGACAGAATTCTTCGATAATGCAATTCCAGATTCCATATTTGTTGAAAAGATGAAGAAAATAAAAGATAACGACGGCGTAACAATTAGGACCAAGGAATCACTCCAGTATTATGAAATTTATCGCAGGCATCACGCCATATCTCAAACAGACGAATCTGGTATCAAATGCCCAGACTGCAGATGCCGCATTGAGGATGATTCAAAATTTTGCAGAATGTGCGGAAGGTTCCCACTCTAGGCGTTTTTCTTCCATTTTTTTGGTTTCTTCTTGAAGATGCGCCTGCACCCGTTACAGCAGAAAAAATATTTCTTTTCATCATATTCGTATGTGACAGCTAGGCTTTCATCCATTTCAATTCCGCATACGGGATCCACTGGCATAACTAGGCCTAACAATTTTTCTATTTATACATAATGCACATCACGTGATCAGTAAGACGCTTCGATGATTATCGATTTTAGATCACCGACCGTTTTTGCAAGCATGATTTGCGGTCGCAGTTTTGTCGCATGCATTATTCCCTTGGTAAAGCTCATTGCCTGTTGCCGAATGTTTGAGAACTTGATGTTGTAGTTTAGCGCAAAATCAACGTATTTTAGAAACATTTCAATTCTGCGTTTTGCAGAATATTCCTGATAGCTGCCGGATTTTAGGTAGTCATTTATCTGTCGAAACAAAAACGGATTTCCCATCGCACCCCTGCCAACCATCACATAGTCGCACCCTGTTTCGTCAATCATTGCCTTTGCAAGCTCCGGGTTTGTAACATCGCCATTGCCAACTATTGGGATGTCGACTATTTCCTTTAGTTCCTTAATTAGCGCCCAGTCTGATTTTCCAGAATATCCCTGACGTACGGTTCTGGCATGAAGTGTTATCATCTTGATTCCCTCTTTTTGTGCCACCTTTGCGATATCCTTGAACAGAAACTGGTCATTTACACCTGCCCGCATCTTTAATGTCACTGGTTTTTTCACCGATGAGACTAGTGTTTTGAAGATTTTTTGCGTCAAATCCATGTTTTGGAGCAGTGCGCCCCCTGCCATCTGTTGCGTGATGTGCGGTGCTGGGCATCCCATGTTGTAATCAATCACATCAAAAAACGGCTCTACTATTTTTGCGGCTTTTCCCAGTGCTTCAAGATCCGAGCCAAAAAGCTGCACCGACAGGGGCCTTTCTTTTTCTGAAAACTCGATGAATTCGCTTATCTTTTTGTTTTCCGCTTTGAGTTGTTTTTCCTTTGCGATTATGGCATGTATGCTTGTCAGCTCCGTTGCAACCAGGCCTGCGCCCATTTCCTTGCAAAGCAATCGTAGTGCAGGATCACTGACGCCTGCCATGGGGGCCAAAAATATGCGGCTAGAGAATTTCGGCAGCTCGCTCATACGGTGTGAAAAATTTCAATAATATATAAAACAAATTAGGTTATCCGTTCAGCTCAAACACACTATAAAAGATAGTCAGATCATTTGCAGAAAAAACGTTGAATCTTACAAAACACCGCGGCCTGGTATTTTGGCACCATGCGGCATTAGCTACTTTTGCACTAATCACGATAGCCCTGACAGGGACAATTATGAGCGCAGGATTTTCATCAAGTGAGGCAGTAAAGGACGTCTTGGAAAAATCAGTAACAAAATCATCGGTTGCGATAAAAGTCATCGGGAAAATGGTCGGAAGCGCACAGGTTGCGGAAAACAAGGTCATGACCACTGCGACCCCGCTGACTGTCACGTCGGATAGTTTTGTTAACCTAAATCCTGATCATCTGCATGTGACGTACAAGATAATCAAGGATGCAAGTCATGTGATAACATATGACAACGTCTATTCTGGAGCATTAATCGGAGAGTCTTACAATTCTGTAAATGATGCGATGCAGGCGGCAAAGGAAAAAGGGCTCATCAAGGTAAATCCGCTAGTCGATTCTGAAAAACCAGACACCACCACTGCCTTCTTTTACTGGGTAATTGACCAAAACTCAAACGAGTTTTTCGAGAGTAGCGAAATCGCGAATCTAGTTGTGGTTTATTCTGACAATGACCGGCCGACAACTGGCGAATACATAAAAATCCAGGCCTTTGACAGGGAGGGCGTAATTTTAGAATTGGAAAGAACCATCCCAAATATTTCAAGCTCGATTTTGGACCTGGGCGGAAAAGTAAAGCCAGAAACCTAGGACGTTAGTTTTTTCAGCAACGAGTAAAACTCGTCTTGTGGGAGCGGCGGAATTTTCATGATTTCCAAATTTTCCTCCACATGTGCAGGCGTCTTTTGACCAACAAGCGGGGCTAAAACGCCTGGAGTTGAGCGGATAAACTGGAGGCATTTGAGTGACGGCTTGAGGTCAATATAATCAGGCAGCACCCCTGGCTCTAGCAGCTTACCCTGCATCAGTGGGACGCTTGTAAAGACGCCAATTCCATTGCTTTGCGCCGCCTCGAGAATCGAAACATCGGTTCCGCCTGATTGCTGATTTTTTAGCATCAGTGCCTGATCAAGATACAGATTGTACGGCAGCTGAACGAATCGGAACCCGTGATCTTCTCCGCCTACCTCTTTGGCAATTTGCAGCACCTCCAAAATGGAAAGATACTGCGGGTTTTCCTTTGGAACCCTAAAGCACTCCCATGTTGCCATTCCATAGTACCTGATTTTTCCCTCTTTTCGTTTTTGCTCGTATAGGCAAATCACATCCCTTAGATTTTTGATAAACTGTTCTTTTGAAATGTCCTGGATTTGCCCTTCGATTGAGTTGTGCAGATAAATCAAGTCTATGCATTCAAGCCCGATGTTCTTGAGGCTGCGATTTAGTTGGTCCTCAAGGTATGGCACGGTCATGCAGTGATAGCCAGACGAAATGTCGTTTGGCTTTACGATTCCAGGCTTTGCATATTCTCTTTGCACATACGCCCAAAAGTCTTCCTTGATGTCGCCATCGTTTGTCACGTAGCCGTTTTTCGTGCTCACAAATATTGAATCGCGGGTAATTTTCCCATCATGAATTAAATCAGATATTGCAACTCCAACTGCACGTTCTGCCTTTTGCGCCCGGTAGTTTATGGCAGTATCAATTACGTTGATTCCTGCAAGAACTGATTTTTTTATTGCGTCAATTACCAAAAGATCTGTCTGAGAATCTGGAGTGCCAAGATATGTGCCGACTCCGACGTTTGACAAAGTTAGGCCTTGCGATATTCTATAATTGCCAGACACCGTGCCGTATTTTGCTGCAAATTGTTTTGTTCCATCAGGTGTCGCGTATCCGGAAATCATGTGATGAATCTAAGACTGTGCGATTTAATTGTTGTTTGCCAAGATGGCAACCAAAAACCCCACTACAAAAAGCGCGCCAGTTATTCTGCTAAAAAGCAGAGTTGATTTCATCACAAAGAGAAACTTGGTTTCATTATCAAAATGCTTGCGTAAGTTTAGTCCGGATTTGGCCATGAGCGGAATTGTCGCAAATGACATCAGGCAAAAAACAGGAAACAGGTGCAGCATGACGCCTGCAAGGATTATCCCATAGCTGACAAGCGGAAACGCCCAAAAAACACCTGTTGCTCTTTTTTTGCCAAGCATTATGACAAGTGTCTTTCTCCCCTTTTGCTTGTCAGCATCAAGGTCGGGAAAAGACGTGATGTACAAGACAAGGGATGACAGTGCGCCGACAACTATTCCGCCAAGCACGCTTGATTGTGTGATCTGCTGCGTCTGTATGAAATACGTCCCAAGCACTATCATGGTGCCTTTTATTCCGACAAACATCTCACCAAGGCCAGAGTCGACTATTTTTGTAGAATAAAAGTAAATTGACAGAATTGCAAAGCCAAGTATCACTGCTATGATCCAACCATAAATTACAATAAAGTACAGTCCGGCAAGCGAGCCCAGAATTAAAAATAAAATTCCTACAGTGTACACACGAGACGGCTTGAGCAGCCCTTCTGGCAGGACTCCAGTTCCGCCGCTGAATTTTGTCCGTTTTGTTATGGTATCGATTCCCCGCTTGTAGTCCCAAAAATCATTTAGAAGATCAACACTTGCATGCAGACATATCACGCCTGCCATGGTGATTGCAGAATGAATTATGTCCAGTCTTCCAGTATGCCAGTACGACATGGCAAGCCCCAAGGACACTGCGATTACGGATGCCAGAAGAAATTTGATTCGGATTACGCGCAGCCAGACAGATATGCTCATACCAGATTATTGCAGGTGCCTATACTAAAGATTCATCGCTTACGTCAAGCGGTTTTCGTCCCATAAAGCCAACGTCCTTTTCGTGCCAGAATTTTATTTCTTTTTCTCCCTCTTTCCAGCAAAGCCAGACCTCCTCATCGAATCTCTTTGAGGGGAAATCAAGCAAGCCTTCTTCTACACTCTTTAGGACGACGCCAGTGTTTTCCAAGTCTTCGATTGCCTCATAGAACCTAGTTATGGCAGAATTGAGATTTTGCTTTAGGACCACATAGTCTGCAAAGTTAAACGACGCAGACATTTGTGCGTTCATTTCAGCCTCAAGCTTTAAAATTTCCTGTTTTTTCTTTTGCAGGTTTTTGAATTTTTCAATTACTTGGGGCAATGCGGCATTGGCAGTCGCTATGGTAAAATACGAAAACATGATTTGACTGTAAATCAATGACATTAAAAGCATTTTTGTCATTTCGGATGCAAATTTTATTACCAGTTGCATTTATTGAAAAACATGAGCGAAGAAGAACTAATCGAGCAATTAATAACTCAAACACTTGATGGCGCCCTGCAGACAATCCCAGTCTACATGGCAGAAATAGAGCAAAACAAATCAGAACTGCAAGTAGAAAACACAAAAGAGTTTGCCTATGGGGTGATAATGGGCATGGCACTTGGAATGGCAGGGGCTGCAATTGCCGCCATAAGAAACGGAATGCCCTCAGAGGAGGACCAAATCAGGGTTCGCGACATGGTTTATTCAAAAATCCCGCAAATAAGAGAAAGGATCTTCACTTGATACGATTTACGGAAAAAGAAAAAAAATTCCTAGCGTCAATTGAGGAGGCCAGATTTGCCACTTCGAACAAGTCCATGCCGCACGTAAAACCGGTATCGTTTGTTTTCCAAGACGACTCATTTTACATTGCAACTGATTACGCCACAGTAACGTACAAAAACGTCAAGAAAAACCCTCACGCTGCAATCACAGTTGACATTTACAATCCAGGAAAACACAAGGCAGTGCTGGTGCAGGGGGACGTAAAGATAATCGAAGACGGCCCTGAATTTAAAAAAATCTATGCCGTGTTTTTTGAGAAATTTGCATGGGTCAGAAAAGACCCATGGGGTGAGAAAGAGGCCCCGTTTCTAAAGGTAATCCCAAAGCACAAGGCTTCATGGGGCCTGGCATAAGATTTTTCAAACGGCTTGCTTTGGGATGATTTATGGCAGATAAAATAAAGTGCTCACACATTTTGGTAGAAAAGCAAGGCCAGGCGCTTGCAATCTTGGAGCGACTAAAGAAAGGCGAAAAATTTGCAGAACTTGCAAAGGAACTATCGCTTGACTCGGGAAGCGGCAAAAGAGGAGGAGAACTGGGGTATTTTGGGCGGGGAAAGATGGTAAAACCCTTTGAGGCAGCGGCGTTTAAGCTTGCAGTTGGAGAAATATCAGAGCCAGTAAAGACAGAGTACGGATATCACATAATCAAGAGATATTCCTAATATCAGAAATATGCATCAAGTGCTGACTTTGGTGCGCCGTTTTGTTTTTGCAAGTCTCGTGTAAGCTTGTCGCCCATGCCTTGCGCTGCTTTGATTTTTCGCTGCCCCACCCAGTAATAGGCCTCGTCTATGGTGTCCTTGGCTATCAAGACAAATAATTTCCCAACAGACTTGCGTCCCGTCCTTCCCTTTCGTTGCACGAATCGGATTGAGCTTGGAACGTTATCAAAAAATATCACATTGTTTACCTCTGATATGTCGAGCCCTTCTTCGCCGACGCGTGTAGCAATCAATACCTGGTATGTTCCTTCGCGAAATTTTTGAACGGTTTCAATTTGCTCTTTTTGTTTTAGGCCAGTCTCCCCAGCCTTTCCGATTAAAAATCCTGCAGAGATTCCCATTTCTACTAGCTTTTGGTGTATGATATCCACCGAATCACGATAGCTTGTAAACACGATTGCCTTTCCTTTGATTATCTCGATTAATTCGGCAAGCTTTACTATTTTGCTGTGCTCGATTCCTTTTTCCTGCGCATCCTTTGCATGTGCAAGTGCCCTCAAAAAGTTCGAGTCGTTTTCAAACAGATCTTTTATTCCAGCACCTTTTTTCTCCTTTGTCCTGTCGCAGAACCTGAGAAATGACGTTATTCCGTGAGACTCCAAAATGTTTAGCGCGTAATGCAGTCGAATCGCAGTAAAGAGCGGCATTGCGGCCCTTCTGTTTTGGCGTAGTACAAAATCGCGTGCTCTTAAAAGCTGCGACAATGACACATTCCCAGACAGTCTCAAACCGCATCGCTGGAGATCATTGTGCCGCACCGCAAGTGCCTTTCTCAGGTAGAACTGGACTTCTTTTAGTTCGTGCGGCAGTTCTACTTTTATCCACTCGGTGTCAGTCTTTTGGATGTACGGCATTACATCCGGGCTTGATTCGTTTCGTTCTGCAACGCTTGCGACTCGGAGCGTGGTGATGATCTCAGTTGCCTTTTCCTTTTCGCTTGGGAGTGTGGCAGTCATGCCCATTATTCTGGCGTTTGAAACTGCAAATCTGTGAGCGATTGAGGAATACGCGTAATCGCCAACGGTTCTGTGCGCCTCATCAAATATCACCAAGACAAACTGGTCTGTAGACACTATTCCGCGGTCCAGATCATTTTTTGTTATTTCAGGTGTTGCGCAAATTACGCTGTTTGCCCAGAGCTTTTTTCTTTTTGTAACGGTGTCTTCGCCAGTTAGTAACGCAATGTCTTCAATGGTAAGATTATTTTTTAAAAACTCATAGTGCTGGTTTGCCAGGACTCGCGTCGGCGCCATGAACAATATTCCTCCAGTTCCCTTTGAAAGATATTCTGCAATTACTTGCAGTGCGACAGTTGTCTTGCCAAGACCTGTTGGTAAAACAACGAGGCAGTTTTCTGATGAGGCCTGCTTTGCAAGTGAGATTTGGTATTCTCGTGCTTCAACGATATCAGGCTTGATGTATCTATGTTGAATGTAATCAGACAATTGCTGTTTTAGTAATATCTGATCTGTTCATTTTATACTTTCGAGTCATGAATAGTAGCTTGTTGCTTAATTCTTGATAAAGCGACGCGATATTAGATCCCAGCAAACAGAGATCCATCTAAATATGAAATAATCATTGATCTCAACATGGGCAAGAACTTTGAGCGGCCAAGCTGGGACGAATATTTCATGCTGCAGGCAGAGCTTGCCAAGCTTCGCTCAAACTGCATGACGCGACAGGTAGGCGCAGTTATAGTACGAAACAACAGGCAAATTGCCACCGGGTACAATGGAACGCCGCCGGGTGTGAAAAACTGCTTTGAGGGAGGCTGCAAAAGATGCACGCTTCGAATGGAGGGAAAAATAGAATCAGGCGCTGCACTTGACAGATGCCTGTGCAATCACGCAGAGGCAAATGCCATCATGCACTGCGCCATAATGGGAATAGAGGCAGGCTCAAAGGGTGCCATATTGTACACAACGTTTGTCCCGTGCCTAGAATGCACCAAAATGGCAATAACAATTGGAATTAAGAAAATAATCTGCCTTGACACTTATCCTGAAACGGATTATGACCTAATCAAAGAGGCAGGAATCGAGGTTGTAACGCTGGACAAAAACGCGATAAAGCGATGGGCTGGCGCACTATTGGATAAATAAATCAAAATGTCATCCCAAGAATCTCAAGTGACCTCGTTTCCGCCGTCACTTCTTGTTTCTGCAACATATGATAGTCAGAAAAAAGCAGCCGTTCTAAAATTTTACAATCCGGAATCTCAAAAAATTATTTTGTGGGCAGACGAGACGGGTCACAAGCCATACTGTTATTCAAAATTAAATCCAGAAGAATTGGGGTTTATCTCATCAAGAAAGGATGTGCTAAGAATAGATCAGATAAAACGCAAAGACTTGCTACGCGACCAAGAAGTTTTAGTTTCAAAAATAATAGTCGATGATCCTTTGGCAATTGGAGGAACACAGACAGACAAGAGCATCAGAAACATCATCGAGTCTTGGGAGTCAGACATCAAGTATTATGAAAATTATTTGTACGATAGAGAATTAATCGTAGGCAGATTTTACAAGGCAGACGGCGGAAAAATAACTCCGCATAACTTTGCACTTACAGATGATGTAAACTTGGCGCTAAAGAGTTTGCTGCTTGACGCAAGCACTACAAAGGGAATCGTAAATTCAAAAGAGTTCCAAGAATATGTGACGCAGTGGGCAGAGCTTCTAAACCAGCCAGTCCCAAAAATAAAACGAGTCAGCTTTGATATCGAAGTTGAATCCGAAATAGGGAGGATTCCAGACCCAAAGATTGCAGAAAAAAAGGTAACTGCAGTAGGATTTGAGGACTCAGACGGCCTAAAGCAGGTCTTTGTATTGAGAAAAAATGGCTCAGTTGACGGGAAAAGCGA
>CAZCWI010000031.1:0-14450 GCA_964502325.1 uncultured Candidatus Nitrosotenuis sp.
AAGTATTCCAGATAATCTCATTTCTAGGCTTGTACAACAATTCAGGGTATTTATGTATTCTATAAAACAAAAGTTGACTTGATTATAGGCTTCTTGTATCTTTTTTGACCCAGATGATCACAGTATTATTTTTAGCATTTTCGGATCGTTTTTGTTTTTTTAAAGCCCGTAACGTCATACTTTGTCAAAGAATGAATTTTAGAATCAGCTGCGGCTTTAATTTTTAAAAGTGCTTTATCTTGCAACCAATCCCAAGTTTCGCAGTTTTTCTGCAGTGTGAGGATACACGCAGGACGGCATGCCATTTGATCGTATGACCAGCTCAAATCCTTCTCTGCACTCTACCATTTCAGGGGCAGTTCCCGCCTTGAATTGTTTTAGTGGCGCAAGTATTTTTGCAGGTGTTTTCGGAGGCGTTGGAACAGGTGTCGGGGCAGGTGTTGGCGTTGGGACGGGCTTTGGAGTGGTTACCGGTTTTGAATCCTGTTGTATTTTTTGTTTTGAAAGAGTGAAGATGTTCTGCTGTCCAAACGCATCCCTAAAGTCAGTGTATTTTACGTCGACTATTCCGCCTGCTGAAGAGATTAGTTCAGTCCCAGCCTTGTTGCATATTTTAGATGGCATCTTGAATACACCTTCAAAAACGCCGGTGTTTGGCCCTGTCTCTACAAGGCTAAATCCGGTTGACGCCAAGCCGCCATAGGATACGCCGTCTATTGTACAGCGCTTGTACCTGATGTCCTTTAGGAGAATCTCAAGCATTGCGCCGCCGCTTGGGCCAGCTACCGTGTCCACATCAGACGAGGCAGGGTTGTTGTTTGTCAGGTAAATATCAATTGTATCGTGTTTTATGTTAAGGTCAGGATCAACGAGCCTCACAGTAACTGGCTGACCAAATCGGTATGTCTTGGAGTCCAGTGATATCGTACCAGAATGTGTGCCGATGTCTGTCTTGGCAGATGTGCTAATTGTCAGCCCGACCTTGTCAAGGTCAGAGTATGCAATGTTAATTCCCTTTTCATCAACCATTCTTTGATTAACAAAAAATTTCACGTTGTCACTTATGGTGCTCAGCGACGCAATTGTGTTAGAGTCAAACTGATTTAGCTGGTTTGCAATAACGTACTCAAATGTCCCTGTGAAGGTTCCGGTGTTTAGGCCATTTTCTTTTAGCTCAAATCTGTATATTGCGTTGTTTACCGAGACTCCGTTTTCCTCGCCAAATGAAAGCAGGTCAAACACTATTGGCTGCGTGTCTGTTTCAGACGATAGGGCACCTGTCGGGGAGGAATTGTTTGATGCGTCAAAGTCGATTACAAGAAACGCCTGTCCGGATTTTGAGTGTATCAGAGTTGCCGCAGTATCATTTTGTATAAATCCCTGAGAACCAGTCAACATGCCGGCACTTATCAGAGTGACAGGACTTGAATCTGCCAATCCAAAAAATAACGATATCCTAGTATCTGAAAAATCATTTATCCCAAGCTGGTTTTGAATGGAACGCAAATCATAGTTGATCCAGTTTGTTCCAGAGCTGTCAGAATCGCTAGTGTCAATTAGAGGTGTCTTTAGTTCGTCTGCAGATACGCCAAGGCCTAGCGATATCTTTTCAAAAGCAGGCATGGTAACAGAACGGGTATCCAGTACAAGCCTGTCAGAATTCACATCTGGTACTGAAAACGAAATGGATGTTCCGCCTGAAAGGCTGTCAGTTGATGAGGCGTAAAACGTGACGCTTTCCACATCTTCCAGAGTAACAGGATCACCTATGGTCAGGCTTGGAATTAGTGCAGAGCTTCTAAAAACGTCAAGTTTGTCCCTTGATGAGGGGTTTATGTTTTGATCAGAGTCCACCACGGTAAGTGGGATTCGCTGTCCTGAAAGAATCTGGGTCGTCCCAATTGATATGTCCGCGTCGTTTAGGCCTGAAACTATAGAGTAAGACTTTGAATCATACTCGATTGTGGCAGATTGGCCCCGTGGTGCATTTTGCAATATCTTGATGTTTGACTGGGCGCTGTCATCTGCTGTTTCAAATATTCCGGTGTTTGGTTCGGTTTCAACAAAGGTCACTATTTCCGAATATGTGGTGGTGCCATCAGATGCCGTAGACTGCTGGAAGTTATTTTGTATTAGATCCACCACCTGTCCAAGGCTCATTGTAATCTTGCCGTTGTTTTCAAAACCAAGACTTGGAAGCTTTGAAACGAGATTGACAAGGCCAGTTCCCCCAGATGCAGCGCTTGTACCAGATGTGGTAAACGCGTCATAAAATACAGCTTGTGGATTTACATTAAATGTCCAAGAATCCCTCGCTGTCGGATCCTGGTTTAGCTGCATGTCATGAATTGTTGCAAACACGTGTGATCCCGGAGGATAGTTTTGCCTGTCAAGATTTAGTGAAATGTTTGTCATGTCATCATACACCAGCGTGACTGTTTGCGTTCCGACACCGTTGTATTGTATCACAACGTTGTTGCTAAATGAAAATAATTGTATTAACGGCCAAGCGTTTGCATCAAGGCCGATTTGGCCAGGAAGTATGTCAGGATTTGTGTTAATTGATTTTGGGTTGCGTACTACGTTATTGATGTTTGTGCCAGACGGGGTGCCAGTGCATACAGCAAAGTCGGAATTTCCGTTTGTTCCCCCGGTTATTGATCGCGGAACTGCGATGCCAGCAGACTCTGTAAATGTTGGGCCAAGCGATGCGGTGTCCTTGCTGCAAAATACTCCAAAGTCAAAGCCTTTCCCTGGGACTGCGCCATCTAAGGAAATCTGGTCAGCAATCTTTGCCTTGTCCACATTTGCAAAGTATCCATACCATCGGCCATCGGTTGCCTGAACCATCCTCAAGTTGTTGCCATTTAGCGTAACATCCGGTTCTCCCTTTCCTTCAGACGTATCAGAAATTCCAGTATCGCTTACTATTACCTCCACTACCATCGAGCCTGAAAAATGGTTCCCAAACGCGGGGTTTTCGGCAGAAACGATAAGGTTTGGGTTAGATGCGGCGCTTGCAGATGCATAAAATGGAATCAGTAGCAGCATACCCGCAAGCAAGACCAGTCTATTCAAATTATTTTTCTTGCGTCCTCATAAAAGATAATGTTATCGTATGATTCATCCTAGATCAGAACATTACTAATATCAGCAATCTCAATTCTAATTGCCAGCCATGTTTGTTCAAAGGACTAAAACCCTAAAGATCTCGCTGCTTGCAATACTTTCTGCGTTTGTAGTGGAACTTGTTTTCGGCATTTTTTCAAACAGTCTTGCACTGATCACCGACAGCGTTCATGCGTTGCTTGACAGCATTGTCACAGTTGTGTTGTTGTTGGCAGCAAGGTTCGCGATAAAACCCCCGGATGCCGAACACACCTATGGTCATGGAAAAATTGAATCACTTGGCGGGCTAATTGGCGGAATAGCAATATTTCTAATCGCATGTTTTTTTATTGTCGAGGCAATAATCAGAATCCAGAGTCCTCCCCCATCGGCATTTCCAACCACACTTGTTCTGATTGCAGCGCTCTACACGATATGCACAGATATCTTTAGGATTGTACTTTTGAACAGATCGATTAAGAAAGTTGGCGGTGTTACACTCAAGGCAGACTTTTATCATGCGGCCATGGATCTTGGATCCACGCTAGTTGTCATTGCAGGCATTGTCCTAGTGTCATTTGGTTTTCACGACGGAGACTTTGTCGCAGCGTTGGTACTAGGGATATTTCTTGTATTTTTGAGCCTAAAGCTAATCCACAGAACCGCACTTGACCTGACAGACATAATTTCGCCTACACTTGTAAGCAAAGTAAAAGAGATCACACTTGCCACGCCAGAAGTTCTTGATGCAAGTTCGGTCCTCATGCGAAGATCAGGAGACGTGTTCTTTGTGGACATCACGATATCGCTTCGCGGAAACGTGAGCTTTGAGATGGCGCATGAGATAAGCAATACCGTTGAGAAAAACATCAAAAAAGAGATCACAAACTCGGAAATCACAATTCATTTTGAGCCAAGCTGGAAGGACGTCCCAAAGGACTCGAAGATTTACGAGGTTGCCTCAGGTGTTCCAGGCGTCATGGGCGTGCACAATGTGAGCTATTACACATCAGACCAAATGCGCTACGTGAGCCTGCACGTGATGGTAAGCAGGGAAATGAACCTAGAGCAGGCCCACAAAATATCAGAGGAGATAGAGCAGAAAATTTTCAACACCGTCCCAGATATCAACCACGTCACGATTCATCTAGAGCCCCACATCGCAATACCGACTACCCTCAAGTCAGACTATAGAAAAACTGACCAAAAAATAATCGAACTCCTAAAGGAGTATAGCGAGATAAAGAAAATCGGAAACATTGTGACTCTGTATTTTGATGATCTTCTAAAAATCGACATTGATTGCTCCTTTGATAGGAACCTACCAATTGAAAACGTCCACGACTTGACATCTCAGATAGAGCAAAAGATACGAAGTCATTTTAAGAATTCAGTCATAACCATACATCCAGAGCCGTTTTAGACTAGGATTCCGGTAAGATACATTATCAGTATGCCTATTGCAATTCCCGCAACTACAGGAGTACTTGAAAAACTCTTGTCATATTCTCTAAGCCATTTTGATAAGACAATCACCACTTGGAAAATGGCGCCTGCGCCAACAGACAAAAAGATAATTGATGTAAACGGCGAGTAGACAAAACTTCCAATCCATGTGCCAAAAATCGCAGGAACCCCCGCAATCAAGCCAAGGCCGATTATTTTTCGAATGAATGTTTTTTCCTTTGCAATTGGGGCTGCAATCGCAATCCCTTCAGTGGTGTTATGCAGCGCAAATCCAATTATCAAAAACGTGCTTAGCGCCACCTGACCTAGCCCTATTGCTGCCCCGATCGCAAGGCCTTCTCCAAGATTGTGAAGGCCGATTCCTATTGAAATCATCAATGCTACAGAATACGGGTTTGCAAGTTTTGTAAGGCTTGATTTTTTTGTCAGTCGCTCCCCGGCATAATACAGGCCAAATAACGACACCAGAACTGTCGTGGCAACTAGCAATGGGCCATTAAATATGCCTGCAAGGCTTTCCGAGGAAACCTCAAGTGCCTCCACGACTGCGTCGATTCCCAGAAATAGCAACAATCCGACGGTTAGTGCCAAGAAAAAGATGTACTTTTGATTGCTGATTTTTCTAATGAATGGAAGCCACATCAGGCCAATCAAAATCGGTATTACTCCAACGTATGTTCCAATCAATAACAAAAATCCCACCGTATCAGAGTTTGGCTCTAATGCAGGCGCTGCAGCGTCTACGCCTTTTTCAAATCTAGTTCCATCAGATGTCGTAAGCCCTATCGTGTAGGGTTCGCCTTCGTTCCAGTTAAATGGAATTTTCACCAGCGCAGTTTCGAATCTTTCCAAATGCCTGTCAGGCTCTATTGCGGCAGGTTGAACCCTGTCGTTTACATCTGCAAGTGCCACGTCAGCTGGAATCGGCCCAGTGTTTCGCACAGTTACTAGTATTTGGGATTCGACAAAGTCTATTTTTTCAATTGTCAGTTCCGGAAGCGCCACTCCAAGATCAATCATATCGGAGCCGGGGCCAACAATGTATGCAAGCATGATAATTAGAAAGCTAAACGGAATCAGACCGCTTGCAATTAGCTTTGCCTTTGATCCTTTTTGTTCTGCCATGGTTTGTCAGTTATTTCTCCGTATCCTGTGCCAAGAACAATCCAGTCCAACCCTTTTCAGAAAACTCTACTTTGTGCGCATGAAACAGGTATTTTCCAGGATATGAATAGCTAAATTCCATTATCCCGCGCTCAGTTTGTGAGAGGGTTATCATGTCAGTAAATGTGGATGGGACAGTATCTGTTCCAGTCGGATAGTAATGATAGAGGTTTCCGTGCAAATGCAAGTTGTTTATCGGATCAAACTCAACCATGTTCACAACATAGACTCGGATTAGATGATTTGTTGCAATTTGGATTGGGTGGTGCTGATAGTAGAACGGAATCGTGTTTGCCGCGTAAAAGTTGTTTTCAGTATCAAAGTCAGTATCAAATCCGTTTAGTACCATGACCATTTCATCTGCTTGAGGCCTACCTTCCTTTGGATCAACAATGTAAACACCATACAGGCCGTGTACGATGTGCTCCTCAAGAGGCATCACATGGCAGTGGTATGGATGAACGCCGACGGGTCCTGCAATCCACTCATATGTGAATTGACCGCCACCGGCTCCAACAATTTCAAAGACGCCGTCCATTTCACCTGGATGTTCTCCATGAAAGTGCATCGTGTGCTGGCGTGAGCCATTATTTATGAAGTGTATTCTCACAAGGTCTCCTTCCGTTGCCCTAATTGTAGGACCTGGGACAGTTCCATTAAACGTCCATACGTTGTAGAACACGCCGGGGGAAATTTCCATTAATTTGTCGTCTTCTGCAATTATTGTAAACTCGCGCAGCGTTGTGCCATCAGCTAGCTTTGATACTCGGCCATAGTTGAATTCCCTCAGATATTTGTCAGGATCAAATTGCAAAGTCTGAGCCGAATAGACAGGATCTAAAACTTCGCCAGTAGTCTTAATCACTGCGCCATTATGAGAAAGGAATGTTTTTTCGCCAGTGTTTGCGTTGCTTGAATTTGGATAGGCAAAATAAAACGTAGTCAAAACCGCAGTTACTACTAGGATAAATAGCATTTTTGAGAAGCGATTCAAGACGTTACTAAACAAATTACGGTTTTTCTCTATTTAAAAGTTAGCCTAGGCTAAATTTGTTAGCCTAGGCTAAATTTTTCAGAAAAGCAGCAAATCGTTTCCAATCCAAGTTGGAGCGTTAATCCAATATAGAGCGTACAAGTCCCGATAAACAATGCAAAAGTCGCACATCGTCATTTTGATCGCAGGCATGCTAGTGGCAGTAGGCATGGTAATGTCATATTACGGCGCAAGCCTTGTAACCCAAGACGTCACGTACAATGAGGCAATCCTCAATGGCACTGCGCCGATCCAGATAACAAAGGAACTTGACCCCTCAATTAGCGACACTGCGGTGTTTGTTGTCCAGTCAGAAGGGTTTGCAGATGCAAGTCTGGTCGCAAAACTGTATGATCCAAGCAACCAAATCATAACGACAGAGAGAATTGAGCAGAAAAACACAGAGGAGGAATTTGCCATTGCAGAAAAAGGAACCTACAGGCTCGAACTGGAAAACGAAAAGCAGACAGAGGCCCATGCAATCATAGGGCTCACCCACATGCCAGACAGGATAATAATTTCATTGAACTATCTAGGACAGATGTTCATACTTTCAGGGTTTGCAGGTGTCGTGGTCTCAGGCATTTTTGCGCTAAAAAGCAGGAAAAAGGCTCAGTTAAGATAGCTGTCAAGTTTCGTTAGTCCGTCCATTACGTTTTCATAGTTTTCGTCGCCTTCCATTATTTTGGCAAGCTTTTCCGTGTCAACTGAATAAACCAAAGACTCCACTTTGACAAGACTGCAGTCTATCAGATACGCAAGTCTGCTTTTGATTTCATCCTCAGAGACGCCGACCTTTTCTGCCAGGTATTGTAATTCCTTTCCGCCGTTTTCAAGCTCGGCTAAAACGACAGATACATCAGGGTTAAAGATGCACTCTACTATCTTTTCCTTGTCAAATTCGGTCATTTCAATTCCAGTTGTTTTTTGAACTTAATATCTTCTTGGTATTGAGCAGATAGTCAATTACCAGTACTCTGTCCATGTTGTTTTGGTTTATGTGGTATGTACGGCCGGAAAATTCCTTTTCCATCTCCTGCACATAAGATAGCAGTTCTGTTTCTTCGCTTATCACAATTGTGTCAATGTCGATGTTTTCACGTCTGCACTTTTTTGCCTCAGCAAGCGTTTGCTCGTGTACTTTGGGGTCGACCTTTTTGTACTTGTAACATAGGTAGACTAGGCTGTTTTTGTCGTTGTGAATTTTGATGTTGCGCTCTTGTCTTATTTTTGATAGAAGTGATTCGCTTGGGGCATAAAAGTTCGAGTATGGCTTTTCGGAGAGAATTTTGCTCTTTTGGTGTTCAGTGTCCACAAAGCACGCGCTTGGCTGGCCGTCTGTTATCAGCACGATTCGCTTGTTTTGCGCCGCATTTTTTTGCAGAATTTTTTTTGCAAGCCTAAACGCAGCCTGATAGTTGGTATAGTGCAAAAAGTCGTCATTTGCATCATATGTTTTTAGAAACGGTATGTCGTACGGGTCAACTACGGATGCCATGGATGCAAACCCAACCACGGACACCGAATCGTTTGGAAAGAATTTGTTGTTTAAGATATAAAGGCTCCATAACGCCCTTTTAGCTGCCTCTATTCTGCTCATCCCAGAATTTGCAAGCGACGACTTCATCGTGGAACTTAGGTCTATGCAGTACACGACTGATGCCCGAACGTCGTTAACTGTCTCAAACTCTTCAAAGTCGTCTATGTCAATGTCCAATGGGAATTTCAAAGTAGGGTTGTTTTTTGAAACTCGCTGTATGGTGTTTAGAATTGTGTTCTGGGCGTTGAGAAACTTTAGATCGTTTCCAATCTCAAACTTTTTGCTAGTGTCAAGAACGGTTGCCCCTGAGCCGATTTTTTTTGTTTCATGCATGCCAAACGCGTCGGTTTTAAGATCGTTCATCAGGTTTCGGAGTATTTGGTTTCCCACTGCAAGAAAGCCCTTCTTTGTCAGCCAATTTTTTTCATCACGCAAATAGCCTTTTTCAATCAGGTCTTTTGTTATCGATTTTGTGTCATCGTTTTTTGGCTCGTCCAAAGACATGGCATGTGCAGGATCGCTTCCTGGCTCGTTTGTTGCATTTTGAAGAATGCTTTCTAGATCCTCCAAGCTGACGTTTTTTTCGCGCATTGACTGATTTGCCAGGGTCTGCAGAATTCTCTCAAACGTCTTTTGGTCAGTATCGCTTGGCTTTTGGGCAGGCTTTGACTTTTTTTCCTCGTTTGCAGAATAATACACGAAATTAACTATGTTACGCAACTGCATATCCGGATTCTTTTTTGTCTATAATTTTTGGCGAAACAAAACACAGGCCATCAAGTATTACTTCAAGAGTTGCGGACTTTATCTCGTCTGTGTCATCTAGAGCGATGTTCGGATTTGTTATGTGCACGGCAGCTAGTTTTCGCTCAAGACTCTTTTGCTCTTCTTTGACTTGGGCCAGCTTCAAATCCACCAGACCACTCAGTGTGCCAAAGTGCTGCAATTGATTTTTGTATGATGTCTGTCCGTCACTCCAGGTGATTTTTTGCGATACCTGAAGGGTTCTTTGAGTAAATTCCTGCTTGATCGATCCTAGAATATTTGGGTCGACTTCTTGAACATATTCAAGCGAGGTTTCCCGGATGGAATCAACTAGCAGATCCTCAAATATTCTCGCGCGGTTCTCCGCCGTGTCGTCCATTTCAGATAGCTCAAACTTTGCAATTTGGTTCAGACAGTACATGTCAGAGTGTCTTGGGACGGCTACGGTTTGATTCTGGATTGCGCGCACTCGCTCAGACTCGCCAACTAGCAGCTCAAGTCCATGTATTCCAAATCTCACACTCACTCCTTTTGCCTGGTTTATCTCAGGATGGTTGCGGGCCTTTTGAACAAGTCTTGCAAGTGTTCTTAGTACAAAAACTGGGACTAGACACCTCGAGGTCTTTGCCTCTTGTAAAATGATGAACATTTCGTCCTCGATGGTTTTTGGATAATGCGTGTGGATGTGGCTCTTTAGTCTGTCGTATAGCGGCTCTATTACTTTGCCAGAATGTGTATAGTCAATAGGATTTGCAGTTGCAAAGAAGACAGTCTTTGGCTCAAACATAACAGGATATGATCCCGTGGTGTATCGCCCCTCCTGCAAAACAGATAGCAGCGTCACTTGTTTTCGAGGATCCAACACGGGAAGCTCGTCAATGCAAAAAATTCCGTGCTTTGCCTGCAACAACTGCCCCGGGGAATACGATTCTATTCTAAACATCTCAATTCCTTTTTTTGCAACCTTGATTGCGTCAATATAGCCAACCAGATCTTTTACGGAAATGTCAGGCGTTGCCAAAACATACTTGTACCTTTTGTATCCATCAACCCACCTGATTTTAGTATCCAATTTGTTGTCAAGTATTTGCGCGGCGCTTTCAGGACTGATGTAGAATTTTGGCAGCGTCTTGTCGATTTCTTGCCCTTCAAGGAGAGACACGAGTTCGTTCTGAGGCAAGTCCATTGGGCAGTCGTTAGTTATGCTGCCCTCGATTACAGGAATCGGGGAGAGCAAATGCGTTGCTATTGTCTCAACCAGTTTTGTTTTTGCCTGCCCTATTTGCCCGATTAGAAAAACATCATGACATGCAAGTATGGCCCTGTCAAGGGACGGAATGACATCATCGTCATATCCAAGTATTTTTGGATATTTCTGAGCGCCAGACTTCATTGATGATATCAGGTTTTGTCTGAGCTGCTCTTTTGCCTCAACTAGCTTGTAATTGATTTCCAGTAGATCGCCTATCGTTTTGATTTCAGCGTGGTTTTCTGGGAATCCCGCTTTGATTTGAGAATAAGACGGCTTTGAGGCATAGCTTTTCTGAACCAGTTGTTTTATGTCAGACAAATTGCTAGTTTTAGTATGCTTTGAGCTTATATTATTACTGAGTCGCTCAAGGCCGGTTTTCTTGCAAATCATTTGAGCAGGGTTTTTATCGGGGTAGATTTGATTTTTCAATACTTGTCAGCACAAGACTATAGGCACATTGTTAGAATTGTCGGAAAAGACATCCCAGGGGATAAAAAGATCTCAGTGGGACTAGGCCAAATAAAGGGCGTAGGCCAAACATTTGCTCACGCTCTGATCGGCTCTTTGAATTTAAATCCCAATAGTAACATTGGCTTTCTTACCGAGTCCCAAGTAGAGACCATCGAAAAGGCACTAAAAGATCCAAGTACAATGAGTTTCCCAAGCTGGTTACTCAACAGGAGAAAGGACGTGGAGACTGGCAAGACATTTCATCTACTTACATCAGATATCGATTTTACAATAAGAAACGACGTTGAGCGAGAAAAAGGCGCAAACAGCTGGAGAGGATTTCGTCACATGTATGGACTAAAGGTCAGGGGTCAAAGAACCAGGACCACAGGACGTAAGGGCGCTTCAGTTGGTGTAAAGAAGGGCGGCAAGGTATTGCCAGCCGGCGCAGCGCCAGCAGCAGGCGCACCAGCAGCCGCAGCAGCCCCTGCAGCAGGGGCAGCACCAGCAGCCGCACCAGCCGCAGCAAAGGCAGCGGCACCAGCAAAAGGAGCAGCCCCAGCAAAGGCACCAGCCGATGCGAAGGCAAAGAAATAGGTGGACTGAATGGGAGATCCTCGGCATCCAAGCAGAATCTGGCGAAAACCAAAGCGTCCACTGAATTACGATTTCATGATGGAGGATCTCAATACTTTGGGAACCTATGGTTTGAAAAACAAGCGAGAGTTGTGGAAGACAAGAACAGAACTGTCCAGAGTAAGACACCAAGCAAGATCATTATTAGCATTAAGACAGGAAGTTAGAGAACAGAAAGAACCAATCCTGATGAATTCACTAGTTAGAATCGGACTTGTAAAGGAAAACGCAAGCTTGGACGATGTGCTAAACTTGAGTGTCAACGATTTGCTTGCACGCAGACTGCAGACATTTGTCCAAAAGAAATTTTCATTCAAGACACCATACCAAGCAAGACAGGCAATAACACACGGTCACATCATGATTGAGGATCGAATAATTGATGTTCCGTCATATATTGTCAGTATCAAAGAAGAGGAAGAGATTCACCTGGCTCCAAAATCAACACTGAAAAATCTACTGCAAGCCAAACCAGCTGAGGCAGAACCAGAACCAGTGGCACAAGAGCCTGAATCATAAGTTAAGCTTATCTCTAAATACCTGAATAGTTAATTGAGATAAGAAAATGTGTTCTATAATCGGCTATTATGGCGACGGCTCGGCAGCACCAATTCTTGTAAAAGGCCTAAAAAGAATGGAGTATCGCGGATACGACAGCGTAGGCGTTGCAACCGAGACAGGCAACGAAATTAGCGTAAAAAAGGGAGTTGGAAAGGTATCTGAGGTCAACAACGCGCTACACTTGGATACGATGCTTGGAAATGTAGGAATTGGCCACACAAGGTGGGCAACGCACGGAACCGTAACAGACACCAATGCGCACCCACATCCTAGCAGCTCCGGTAAAATTGCCATAGTTCACAACGGAATAATCGACAATTACGGAGATCTGAAGGCGGACCTTGAAAAACGAGGATATACTTTCAAAAGCCAGACAGACAGCGAGGTAATCGCAAATCTATTGCAGTTTAATTTTGATGAAACCCACGACGTCAAAAGTGCCATGATGCGCACAGTATCAAAACTAAATGGCCACTATGCATTTGTCGCAATGTTTCAGAATGGGACACTTGCAGCTGCCAGGTACCACGAACCGCTCATAGTTGGAATTGGGAAGAACGGTTACTTCATGTCAAGTGATGTTTTGGGATTCATAGAAAAAACCGATGATGCAATATACCTTGACAATGGAGAGTTGGTAATACTTGATCGCATAGGAATTCAGATTTTTAATTTTGAGGGAATTCCAGTAAAGCACCAGGTAACCAAGGTATCAAAGGAATTTGCAGACGTATACAAGGGAGACTATGCGCATTTTACACTAAAAGAAATATCAGAGCAGCCAGAGACAATAGTACAGGCAGGCGAAAAGTCAAAGCCTGCAATTGATTCTGTGACAGACGTTCTAAAGCACGCGAAAAACATCTACATCACGGGAAGCGGCACCAGCTACAATGCAGCGCTTGTCGCAAAATATCTCTGGCAAAAATATGCAAAGATAAAGACAGAGACAATAATATCAAGCGAGGTATCTTTTTCACCAGACGCAATAGAGCCAAACTCCATACTTGTTGCAATTTCGCAAAGCGGAGAAAGTGCAGACGTTTTAGAGGCAGTAAACATTGCAAAAAAATCCAATTCGAAAATACTTGCCATAGTCAACACGCTTACTTCGTCTTTAGCGCAGGAATCATCGCTTGTAATAGGCATGAACTGCGGGCCAGAGATCGGGGTTGCCGCAACAAAGAGCTTTACTGCGCAACTGAGCATAATCTACAAGATAACTGAAAAACTCTGCGACGGATGTATCAAACTGGACAATCGAAAAATTTCAGAATCCATCGCAAAGACACTTGAGGACCACTCTAAAATCAAGGAGATAGCAAAGGATCTAAGGGAGGTTTCCGACATTTACATTTTGGGAAGGGGCGTGCACTATCCAATTGCCGCAGAATCAGCACTAAAGCTTAAAGAACTAACGTACATTCACGCAGAGGGAATTCCCGGCGGTGAGCTAAAGCACGGGCCGCTTGCACTCATGGACTCTAGCGTCTATGTCATAATAATAAATCCAAACGACTTTACCTACAACGACACGCTTACTAGCGCACGCGAAATCAAGGCACGCGGCTCAAAAATAATTGGAATATCAGACAAGCCAAGCGATGTGTATGATCACTGGATTGAAATCCCAACAGTCGACGAGGCAATATACCCGTTAATTGAAATCATTCCAATACAGCTGCTTGCATATTATGCGGCAATTGAGAAAAACACCGACCCTGACTATCCAAGGAATTTAGCTAAATCCGTGACCGTGAAATAGTTTTTTGATATTCTGCTTCGGATAGTCCCAGCAAATGTTTTGCGTCGATTCCAACCTTTAGCATTGCGGCAATCGACGCGCCACCGGCACCCACGCCCTCCTTTACAAATCCGTCTGCAAACGCCCTGAGCCCGTCTATTTTGGAGTCCTTGAGGGCAAGTCTTGCAGATATGACTGGAACGTCGTCAATTTGTTTTACGGTGTCGACTAGGTTTGCGGTATGATCATCTATAACATAAGAGGTGGTTCCTATTGCGACATTTTTTTTCTCATATCCAGTTGTCTTTGAAAATGCAAGGACTGCCGCCATCTGGGTTCCGCCTGCCAAAATCACCTTGGTCAGCGAAGACGCGGTGCTGAGCATTCCTGCGACGGTTGGGATCATCGGATCTCCAACAGACGCTACAACATCAAACGGGTTTGTGGATTTTATTTTTGCCAGCGCGTCGTTTGCAATTTTATTTTTTAACAGTGTCGGGTTTTCTGGCATGGACGAGCTTACCTTAGCTTTGATCCCAAGGCCAGTCAGTACTGCCTGGGCAGTTGTCGTACCTCCAGGAATAGTCTCGCCAATCACCAAACAATCTGTAAATGAGCCAAGCGTTCTTCCAATCATCCTTCCGTACTCCACAGCATGTATGACAGAGTCAGGCGACATTGCAGGCTCCACTGCGATGTTTTTGCCATAGTCCAGGCCGGTTTCAAAGTA
>CAZCWI010000032.1:0-14004 GCA_964502325.1 uncultured Candidatus Nitrosotenuis sp.
CCAACAACAAACTACATGTCCTTTTGACGTCTTCACTTTCTTTAAAAACAACCCCCTCCGTGCCATCTATCAACAAAAAATCAAACATTGTATCATCTTTGATTTTCCGATACTCTTTTTCATACCATATTAGAAAATTGATTGCGTCTATTTTTCCAAGCTTTTTTGCGTTTTTCTTGAATTTTCCCAAGCTCATATGCTTCAACTTGAAATCAAATTTTGTATTGTATTCCTCAAGCAGATGTGTAAATACATCATGTATGGTATTTGCAAAAAGATTTAGATCTGATTGGAATTCAACGGCATTTGATCCTAGACGATTAAGAATTGTTTCTGCTTCATTGATTTTTCTTGTCGCCGTCATAAGTCTAATCCGGTACTAAAATCATAAAATTATTCCTAATTACGTATTACTCAAATCTAGTTCTAGGGTTTGTTTAATATTACTATTTTTAGATCAATTTCTGCTTTTTCCACGTCTATTTCAGCAGCATCTACTGCCTGTTGTTTTGTGCTGTTTGAGCTGTCCCTGAGTAAAGCTCGGTTTGCAAGATTGAGGTCTTCTTTTGCTTGTTTTAAATTCGCCTTTGCCTCACTTAGTGCAGTCGCATATGCTTCATTTATCGCGTCAACCTCTGCTTGTGTCTTTGGCGTTGATTTTGTCTTACTAACCGTATTCTCTGTAGCAGAGGAATCCAGCTCTTCCTTTGCCTCTTCATTCTCTTCATTCTGACGATCTTTTTCTTCTTTTAGCAGTTGTTCCTCTCTTTCGGCTGCTTTTTTTCTGGCCTCACTGTATTTTCCTTCTGCTGATGAAACAACTTGCGATAACAGTATCACGCTTGCAAAAATCACAAATGCTGTCAGAAATATTTTCTTCATTTATTTTTTCCACCTAGACTTATTGTAGATGATTATTGACATACACTACATTTTATTGAGAAATTTCATTTATGCTTCTGCTCTTTCGTTTTAAACGATCATTGGGGTCTATTTTTGTGCGTAAGGAGAATTTTTTACTGTGGCTCAATGGTGGCCGGAGGCTTACTTGATATCACATATGAAACCCATGTCACTTCGTCGATTTCATTTGTGATTCGATTGCTTATTTTTGCCAGCAAGTCATGCGGTAGCCTTGTCCAATCTGCAGTCATTGCATCAATTGACTCTACCACCCTAATCATCACAATATTTCCATACTTTCTTTCATCGCCTACGACTCCTACTGCTTTGTCATCTCCAACTGCAGCGTACGCCTGCCAGATCTTGTCGTACCATCCTGCTGCCTCTAACTCATCCTCTACAATTTTGCTTGCAACCTTTGAAATCCTTAATTTCTTTTCTGTGACCTCGCCGATTATTCGCACTGCAAGACCTGGTCCTGGAAAAGGATGGCGAGAAAGTAATTTCTTTGAAACGCCAAGTATTGCAGCAACCCTTCTCACTTCGTCTTTGTACAAATCGCGCAACGGCTCAAGTATTTGGAGATCAAGCCAGTCCGGTAATCCGCCGACGTTGTGGTGCGTTTTGATTATGGCTGCAGGTCCTTTTGAGACTCCGCTTTCTATGACATCTGGGTACAACGTTCCCTGTGCAAGCCATTTGAAGGGACCGTTTTTTTCTGCAAACTCTGTAAAGATTTTTACAAATTCCTCGCCTACGATTTTTCTCTTTTTCTCAGGATCTGCCACTCCTTTGAGCTTGTCTAAGAATTGCCTCTTTGCGTTAATTGCGGTAAAGTTGACAGAAAAGTTATCTTTGAACATTTTTTCTATTTCGTATTCCTCGTCCAGTCTAAGCAGACCATTATCCACAAAGACACACTTTAGCCTGTCTCCTATTGCCTTGTGAATTAAAAGTGCAGCAACAGTTGAGTCAATTCCGCCGCTTACCCCACACAGGACGTTTCCATCAATTTTTGAAATGTCGCTCACAGTTTTCTCAACAAAGCTTTCCATCGTCCAGTCCTGCTTTGCATGACAAATGTTCAAAACAAAGTTTTTGAGAATCTGAACTCCTCTTTCAGTGTGGACTACTTCTGGATGAAATTGAATGCCGTACACCGACTCTTGCTTATTTGCAATGGCTGCTGCTTGCGAACGTTCTGTATGACCGATTATTTGAAAATTATCTGGAATTGTTTCCGCCTCATCTCCATGACTCATCCATGCCCTAAGGGAATCACCAACCCCGCCAAGTAGATCCGAATTGTTATCTATTGTAAGTACCGAGTGCCCGTATTCTTTGTTTGCGCGCTTTACCTTTCCGCCGAAATTATCAACTATCAGCTGATGACCATAGCAAATTCCAAGAAGCGGCAGTTTCATTTGAAAAATTGCAGAGTCCGGTTTTGGGGCATCTGTATTATACACACTTGATGGCCCTCCAGAAAATATCACTCCTTTTGGGTTTAGCTCCCTTAGCTTGTCAACTGAAATATCGTATGGGACAAGCTCCGCATACACTGAAAATTCCCTAATTCGCCTGCAAATCAAATGGCTATACTGAGAGCCAAAATCCAGTACTACTATTCTATCCATTGTATCACTTTGTATTTTCTATCATTTTTGAAAATGACCATGCAGCGGTGTTTACTATCTCGTTGACTCTTTCCTTTTGACGATAATTTCTGATTATTATTTCGCGCAGTAGCATGCCGTCTTTGTTTACCAAGCAATCGATTATGGAATTTTCTCCAATATCGCCTTTTTCAAATTCCATCATGTCCTTTCTTTTCATCTCGCCTATTATCCTCTCTAGGAAAAATGATTTGAATGGATGCGAGTCCTCTTTGAGCTCAATTCCGTCTTCTACTATGATTGATACCTGTTCTGGTGTGACGTATGCGTTTGCTATCAGGGATCCGTCAGTGTTTTTTTTCAGCGGAATTGTGTAATCGGTGGATTTTGGCTTTGGTTCTGGGCTGCCTCTTAGTGAGGATGCTTTTGTGAAACTCTGCTGCTTTAGTACGGAATTTATCAAAACTAGATTTCGCTCAAGTATTTCAATTTCCTCTCTGTGTTTTTCTATTTGAGCCGAAATGCGATCTCTGAGTTCAAGCGCGTCTTTTACTTGTTCTTCTGAGAACTCCATAAATTCCCTGATGTATAACGGTATTAAAATGCATTCTAGTATCAGACATTGAACTCAAGATTCCTGTAAGTGATTTTTTTGAATCCCTTAATTGGTTTTGACAGTGTTAATAATTCCGATTCGCTTTTTGTGGCCAGCCACTCTAGGAGTGCTTTGCCATACTTGAGTTTTTTTCTTTTGGTTTTTTTGTCTATATTGTTTGTTTTTGAGTATTTTCCAATTCTCGTTCCAAAATCCATCCCGAACAAAACTATTTTCTTTGCTCCAAAATGGCTTGCCAAAAACACGCACCTATCCCCATCGGTAAAACCTCCAAAATTACAAATTTTTCCAGTTTCTTTTGTCTGCGTTGTACCAATACAGTTTTTGAAGTTCCTTACAAAATCTAGTCTGTCTTTGTTGTCTCCATGTGCATGAGCCACAAACACGGTATTTGTTTTTCTAATTTTCTTTAGCAATTCCAAATCACCGTCAAGATCAGTCACAATTATTTTTGGCCTAATTCCGTTTTGAATCAGAAATGTTACCGCCCCGTCGGCACATATCATAGCTGTGTTTTTGTATTTTTTCAGCGTGTTAATTGATGATTGCAGAGATGGCCCTGCGCCAATGACAAAAACCGTTTTCCCACAAAGCATTTTTTTCAACCTGATTAGAGAAAATCTCTTTTTTATGACAGAATCAAGTGTGATTGCAGAGTTGTAGTCGTCTTTTCTACTGTAACCAAACTCTCGGATTATCTGCTCATATTTGGAATTCCAGCCTGAGATTGTCAATCAACTCTAAAATTAGCATGCTTTATCATAAATCATATGAATAAACTGGGCCCAGTAAATGTCGGCGGCACAAATCCTGTACGAATAATGGGCATACTAAATACAAGTCCTGAATCATTCTATAAAAAATCCATCAAAAAAGGCAAAGAAATTGCGAACACAGTCCAACAGATGGAACAAGACGGAGCTGATTTTGTTGATATTGGTGCTATGTCAACTGCCCCCTATCTTACTACTGTGATATCAGAAAAACAAGAAATCAAAAGAATTACTGGCGCAATAAGGCAAATCCAAAATGCATCAAATCTGCCGATTTCAGTTGATACCTGCAGAGCAAATGTGGCAAAGGCCGCACTTGATCTTGGGGTGGACATAATCAACGACGTAACCGGTCTCAAATATGACAAAGAAATGATAAACATAGTCGCAAAGAATCATCCCTCGCTTGTCTTGTGTGCGTATGGGAAAAAACCACTCAAAGGCAATCTTATCACACAAACAAAATCACTTCTAAAAGAAAGCATAACGCTTGCAAAATCTGCCGGCGTCCCAACAAAAAAAATCGTACTTGATCCCGCAATCGGGTTTTTTAGAAAAACTGGAAAAAACCCGTTTTATACCAAGATAAATTCAGACTGGTACACAAGAGATCTAGAAATTTTACAAAATCTCCAATCTGTGAAATTGAATTTCCCGATTCTTGTTTCAGTCTCAAACAAGTCGTTTATTGGGAAAATTCTCAACAGGCAAGATCCATCTGATCGTATCTTTGGCTCTGTTGCAGCTGAGGTGATTTCCGTCTTAAACGGGGCAGACATAATACGAACGCACAATGTGAGACAAACAAAAGACGCAATGATAATCGCAGAAAAATTTTCAAGAAAAACCAAGAAAGGCTTATAACGCATTCCAATTCTCTTTCCTAAGGGTTTACTTGGAAATAAGAGAAGGATTAACTTTTGACGACGTTCTTCTTGTGCCAAAATATTCTAACATCACTACAAGATCACAGACCGATCTTAAAACAAAACTCTCAAAAAACATCTCACTTAACATTCCGCTGATTTCGGCAAACATGGACACTGTCACAGAATCTGCAATGGCATCTGCCATGGCAAGAGAGGGCGGTATTGGGATAATTCACAGGTTTTTGACAATTGAGGAGGAGGTAGAAGAGGTTCTAAAGGTAAAGAGATCAGCTAGCATTATCATAGAAAACCCGTATGTCGTCAGCCCAGATCAGTCTATTCGGGACGCAATTGCATACATGTCTGAAAAGGGCGTTTCTGGCCTCTTGGTGGTAAGTGACTCTAAGCTTGTTGGCATACTGACCGGGCGTGACGTCATGTTTGAATCTGGATCAAGCCGTCTCGTAAAGGACGTGATGACAAGGGATGTCATAACAGCAAAGCTTGGAATATCTTTGGTTGAGGCAAAAGAGGCACTCAGAAAACACCGAATAGAAAAGCTCCCACTGGTAGACGATACCGGATCAGTCAAGGGACTCATAACCAGCAAAGACATCACTCACAATGAGAATTATCCGAATGCCTCAAAGGACAAAAAGGGAAGGCCTCTGGTTGGGGCAGCAGTTGGCGTTAAGGGCGATTTTATGGAAAGAACCGAGGCATTACTTGATGCAGATGCAGATGTCATTGTAGTTGACATAGCACATGGTCATAGTGAGAATGCAATCAATACTGTAAGACTGATCAAAAAAGCATTTCCAAACTGTGAGCTAATTGCAGGCAATGTCGCAACTGCAAGGGGTACTGAGGATCTGATAAAAGCAGGAGTTGACGCAGTGAAAGTTGGCGTCGGCTCTGGCTCCATCTGCATTACGAGAGTTATTACCGGCTCTGGCGTGCCGCAGCTGAGTGCAGTATATGACTGTGCAGAGATGGGCAAAAAATATGGCATCCCAGTAATTTCAGATGGTGGCACAAGGACCTCTGGTGATGTCACAAAGGCGTTAGCTGCTGGCGCATCGACTGTTATGATTGGAAGTCTTTTTGGGGGAACTGATGAGAGCCCTGGCTCATATGTGATGAAAAATGGAAAACGATACAAGATCTACCGGGGCATGGCCTCGTTTATGGCAACACTTGGAAGAAAAACAAAGGAAGCGGGAAGCCTAGTAAACGATGACTTGAATGACTATGTAGCGGAAGGTGTAGAAGCAATGGTGCCGTACAAAGGAAGCGTCGCTGACATCATAACACAGCTTACTGGAGGAGTGCGCTCCGGTCTGAGTTATTGTGGCGCAAACACCATACCGCAGATGCAAGAAAATGCCGAATTTATCAAAATGTCCCGTGCGGGATTTGCAGAAAGCCAGCCGCACGACGTGGATTTAATGTAAGTTTTTTATTGTCTGTATCGGATGGTTCATTGTGCTCACAAAGACTACGATTGTAGGAATTTGCATTGGGGCTGTAATATTTGGAATTGGAATAGCGTCCATGATCTTAAATTCGCCGTTTCTTCACACTGAAATCAAAGATCATACGATTGATGTTGAAAAAATGGCTACATACGAATTTACCGCACCAAAAAGTTCGCATCAACGATTCACGGTGACCGGAGATAGTTTTCACATAAAACTGACTACACCTGGAGATGGAATTCAAAAAGACGAGGATTTTAAAAAAGAAATTACTTTTGACTGGTATGTTTTACAAGAGGGTACGAACAAAATCATAATTACCAACACTGGTCAATCAGAACTTAAATTTAATTACGAGTTTAATCGATATGGCGACTATCTCATTTTTACGCATAATATAATATTGATAACTACGGCTGTAATAATAATCGGATTCAGTGCGGCATTTAGCGTTAGAAAGCCAAAAGGATTCTAAACCATCTTTGCTTTTCTGTACGACCCAAGCACTTTCATAAACACTGTTTGGTGTCTTATTTTTTCCAAAATTTTCTGTATTGTAGGATCTTCTTTGGTGCCGTCAAAATCCATGTAGAAATTGTATTCCCATGGGGTACTCTTGTTTGGTCTTGACTCAATTTTTGTGAGATTTACCTTAAAGTCATTAAACTCTTTTAGTATGTTAAACAACGCTCCGGCTTCATGCTTGACTGAAAATATGATTGATGTCTTGTCTCCCTCATCTGTAGATTTTTTTGCCAATACCAAAAATCGTGTATAATTATTGGTGTTGTCTTCAATTCCCTCCATAATTATTGGAACTTGGTATATTTCAGATGCCCGCTTGCTTGCAATGCAGCTGATGTTTTTCTTATCCATGTCTTTTATTATTCTGACACTTCCAGCCGTGTCATATGTTGGAATCGTCTTTAGCTTGTGATCCTGAATGAATTTCCTGCATTGGCCAAGTGCCTGTGGGTGCGAATATACAGTATCGGTACCATCCATCCTGCCAAATCCAATCAGGCAGTGCCTTACCCTGTAGTATATCTCTCCAACTATTGTCAAGCTGGTAGACACTAGCAAATCATAGCTCTCACCTACGCTGCCCTCAAGTGAATTTTCTACCGGCAGCACCGAGTAGTCAGTATCTCCCCGCTGGGTAGATTCTATCACTTCGGTAAATGTCGCAAGGGGAATGGTATCTATTGGTTCTTTAAAAAATGAAATCGCCGCATCCTCACTATACGCACCTCGTTCTCCTTGGAACGATACTTTGTACATTTTAATCTCTTAGTTTCAGAAAATCGCTCTTTTCAAAATTGGTTGATATCTTGCGGTCCTCAACAAATCCACAGTTTGGGCACTTGACTCTGTCTCTTAGCGGAACTACGCTTCCGGCGCAAATGTTACATTTTGTAAATAATACCCCTAGTTCAGGCTCGTCAATTGTTGCGTGTATTGTGCCGTTTAGGTGATTTTCAATTTTTAGCGCAATTACATCGTTTACCCTTGCAATGATTCTTCTTCGGTCCATGTTTTGGCAGATGCATTCTACTCCTGACGAGTTTGGTTTTCCGTTTATGTAATGTATGGCAACTGCAATCATTGATGATAACACTGCTGCCACCGTACCTATGACAATGTCGCCTTTTTTTGGTATCGCAAGCTGTTTTCCGTTTTCCACTTGCGCAATTTTATTTTTTTTATCGATATTTGCAATTCCAATAGTTGATGCCCTAATCTTGCTGCCGTCATCAAAGGTGTTGTTTCCTGCCTCCATCTCTTCAATAGATCCAAGCGTGTCGCCAGGTATGACAAAATCTTCCATGTTATTTCCTGATTTGGTTAATTATTAATTGTTTTAGAATCCAAAACAGGCAATCTAAATTTCAGACTCGCAGACAGGCATGTCCTTTAGGATGTCCTTTCCGTCTTCGTCCACAATCGATGGCGCAACAAGACAGACCTTGCCGTTTTTTCTCTTACAATAAACCTCTGACTCGTTATTGTCCTTGTCTCTTGCCCAAAAAGAATGCGTCTGCGAAAAATTGGGACTCTGACCGCTTTTTTCATAAATTTCCTCCGCAGTCCATATCTGATCCTTTGCAACCGAGGTGCTACCAAGCTTCATTCCTTTGATACCTACAATGTCCCCATCCTCATCTTTGACTATGCAGCTAACGTGAATCCTAGCTTTTGGATATCTGATAAAATTCTTTTTTGTGTGTGAAAAATTAGTCTTGCGTGCCATTTACATCATTATGAAAAACGAGAATCGGTTTTTGTACTCAAATTACTTTCCTTTTCATAAAAAGCTCTTCAATTCATCAATATTAACATTATTGTTGCGCACAAATTTTACAACCAGTGCGGAATCTGCAAGTATCCCTCAATGCTTTCATTTCTTAATATTTTTAGCAATGCGCTTGCCTGAGGTGTAGACAAGACGGGCTTGTCAAATTGATTGTCAGTTGAAATCCTTGGGCACGCGACTTGGATAAATGCATCAATTCCCTTCAAATTGCGCAGCCTGTCATTTGTAATGTCTGTAATTGCAAACAGCTGAACAATTTTTCCTTCTTTTTCAAGCTCGCGTTTGAATTTGAGTGCGGTGATCTTTGAGAGCTGGCCTTCCTTGAGACCGACTATCACTCCAAACGTCTTTGCCTCTGCTGCCTTGTAGATTGCAAGAGTTGCCTTTGTCTGCAGTTTTTGCGCAAACTCTGTTACCTCTCTGACCTCGTTAAAGTAAGGATCCAAGACATAGGTCGGTTTGTTTGTTGATAGTGCGAGACCCGCTGCATGGAAATTGCTCTGCCCCATGAAGACGTTTGCGTCAACTTGGTTTTGCATCTCCTGTGCCGGATAAAACTCGCATCCAAATACCTGCCCGTCATTTAACTGGCCTTTGCCTTTTCCTACTTTTACTTGGACGCCGTTTTCTTCTAGAGTCTTGCGGACGGCATCGATTTGGTTGAGGTGTTGGCTGTCAGTGACAAGCGATACTGTCTTACCATTTAGAATATCTGCGCATTTTACTGTGACGCCATCAAAGGAAATATCATCAAAGGCGTCTATCATCACCACGTTATCCTGAAAAGTCGACATGTTTATCGTGTGGCCTATATTGAACAAGATGTCGGCAGCTAGAGTTTTTGCGCCGTTTGAATTCAGATCACACGTCCCCCATGTGGTATCTGCAATCACGTATGCTGGAATGCCAAACCTATTCATTATGTTGACTGCTGCGTCTTGCACCTTTGGAATAATTCCATCTGGGCCGTTTAGTGCGACAGACACAGGCTTGCGCTCTTGAATCGTCTTGAAGATTTTGTCTTCGTCTATTACTATCATTTGAACAGATAACCATCTGTCGATTTTAATTTAAACCAAGCTAAATGGCAAATCACAAATGTCTGATTATTCTGTAACAATTGGTGCAAAAAGAGACAATCCTGAACATAGGCTTTGACGATACCGACTCTCCAAAAGGAATGTGCACGACTTATCTTGCATACAAGTTGGTTGATTCTCTAAAAAAAGAAAAAGTAGAGTTTCTTGACTATCCAAGACTGATACGATTCAACCCCAACATACCGTGGAAGACGCGCGGAAACGGGGCTGTGGCATTAAGAGTCAAAACAAGCAAGCCAGGTCTGGTAAAAAACAAGGTAATTAGATTCGTAAAAAAGTTCTCCGACCTAAAAAACGGGGCAAATCCGGCAGTGGTCTTTTTTGAAAGCACAGACATTCCGGAAGAATTTACACAGTTTAGCAAGCATGCACTGTGGCAGCTAATAAGCAGAAACCGCGCAAAAAAATTTGTCGCAGACCACAACTTGGAGTCGTTTTACATTGGAAATGGCCAGGGACTAGTCGGTGCAATCGGCGCAATCGGGTATGTGTTTTCTGACCATACCTTTGAGCTGCTCAGCTACAGAAAAAAATCACAGTTTGGGAAAAAACGAAAACTCGTTGCAGATAGCGTAAGACAAATGCAGGAAAAGACATACCCGAAAACCTTTAACAGCTATGATGCAAAAAAACAGAAAATCCTGTTTGCGCCACACGGACCAGATCCAGTATTCTTCGGTATTCGGGGGGAGGATGTGGGATCGTTACTTGATGCATCGCAACTAATCAAAACCCAAGAAAAACCAGCCGGACACATGATCTTCAAATCCAATCAGGGAACAGGAGATCATCTCCAAAATGAAATTGACGTTCATTCCCTAAGGCCGTATTGCTCTGGAACAATAATGGGTGTCGTTTCAGCGGAGCCGAAAATAGAAAAAGGCGGACACGTGATGTTTGCCATAAAAAAAGACGATATTGAAATAAAATGCGCAGTATACAAGGAAACCGGAATAACAAAACATGCCGCAAATCTGATTGTAGGCGATAGAATACATGTGGGCGGAGGGATCAGAAAGGCATCATCTAAACATGACCGTGCACTAAACGTGGAGTTTTTTCAGGTTTTGAGTTTGGAAAAAAAACTAATCTTAGTTAATCCAACATGCACAAAATGCAAAAAACACATGAAGTCAAAGGGCAAAGGCCAGGGCTTTGAATGCGTAAGATGCGGAAAAAATCACCCAAAAAAGAAATCAGACAAGTTTCCAGACAAATAAAAAAGCAAATCTACATCCCACAAGTGTCTGCGCACAGGCATCTTACGCGGCCGCAACAAAGACTTGGAACAACAAACAAAGAGTTAAGATTTGATGAAAAGGTTCCGTGGTTTTCCGTTTATTAAAACTGAACTGACGGTTTCTATCAACTTGGTTTTGTAATTCACACTAGTATTTCACAGGATCATGTCTAGTGGTTATAACATTGCTCATAAAACCAAAGTAGGGATTAATTCTACTTGGATCCATTCAAAATCTTGTCAAGCAATAATTTCTTTTCTGGATGATTGAATCCGATCGTTTTTTGGAATTTAATTAAATCTCTTCTTGATACTGTAAGGTACCAGCTATCATCGCAGTTAGGTCCAGTTATTCTGGATGGAACACCGATAGTATTCATTAAACATCTAGCTTGATTTAGACCTGCAATATTCATACTTTTGACTCTAACTACAAAATTCGTTTTATCTACCGTACCCTCATCATCAAAAAATGCCCTTAACCAGAAAATTTTCACTGTTTTTCCAGATTTCAGTATTTCATTTCCTATACGCCAACCTAGAGTGTTTCCACCACCGAGCTCTTTGATTCTTGAATATACTCTCTTAGATTTGAAGAGCAGATCTGTAGATTTCCTTCTTCTGACTGTGATTTTGTAGATACCTAGTACATCTTTCGAAAACTCTTCCAACAATTTCTTGTTCGTATTGCAATAACCTATCTCATATCTCCTTCTATTCCTATAATATCGTCTTCCATTTACAATCTGTAAACTATCCTTTTCTACATAGGTTGACATCCACCCATCTGAGCATACATGTGCAGCTATTCTAGCTTCCTTTGATTCCATCTTGTCTTGTTAGTTCCAACGAGAAAATAAGAATAGCGGGGAGTAGACTTTCAGGAGTTTAACTCCATTTGAACTACTGATCTGCGGGTATCACATCAATTATGATTATGAGCCCGCCGGGATGACTTAGTCCTATAAAGACTGACTTCCCCACCCCGCTGATTAAAAATTAGGTCTCAGGGGATATATACACTCTCATTTTTCCAAATAATTAATACTGTTTCAAATCTTGCCATTGTTGTTGAATAAAAAAATTAGAATAGCCGGAATTATTGCTGCACTTGCAGTATCTGCGATCATTCTTTCATCGCCATCTAGTGCACCTCCGCTACCACAACCAAATGTGGAATCAAAAAACGAATCCATCCAAGTCCTTGCAACAAATCTCAAAAAGCCTTGGGCAATTGCGTTTGCCCAAGATAGAATCTTTGTGACCGAAAAGGAAGGTGCGATCCGAGTCATTCAGTCAGATACTTTGCTTGACGAACCGCTGACAGTTTTGAGGGCTGCAAACGTCTACGGGGGAGGATCGCTTGGAATCACGACGCATCCTGACTTTGAAAATAATCGCTTTCTTTATGCATATTACACATATTCTGAAAATGACAAGCTCTTCAACAAGGTTCTTCGCATAACCGAATCAGAGAACAAGCTCAAAGATGTAGTAGTAATAATTGATAAAATTCCAGGCTCGCAGTTCTATAATGGAGGCGTGATAAAATTCGGACCCGATGGAAAACTGTACGTTGCTACAGGTTTGCCGTCTGAAAACTCTCATGATTCTCAGGACTTGTCCTCGCTTGCAGGAAAAATCCTTCGACTAAACGATGACGGAACAATACCTGACGATAATCCGTTTCCAAGATCATCTGTGTTTTCTCTGGGACACAGGGATACGCAAGGCATGGCATGGGACAAGCAAGGCAATCTCTACATTACCGAAACAGGTCCGACAAAAAATGATGAAATCAACCTTGTCAAACCGGGGCAGAACTATGGCTGGCCAGAGCAGGAATGTTCTGGAAACAAAGACTATGTTGATTCTGTAAAATGCTATGACCCAAGCATAGAGCCTGGAGGAATTGTGTTTTATAGTGGGGACAAGCTTGAATATAATGACAGCTTGATTATGGCAACATTACGCGGATCAAACTTATACAAACTAGACATATCTGACGGCAAAATATTATCGCAAAAAAGCATATTGGGCGGAACCGGGAGAATCAGAGACGTGGGACTAGGACCTGATGGCTACCTTTACGTTATCACATCAAATACTGATGGCAAGGCATTTCCTGACAAATTAGACGACAAGCTGCTGAGAATATTGAAATAAATTGAAATTCGACGTTTCGCGGTTTTTTGAAAAAGACAGAAAGGAGCGAATTGACATTGTCGCCAAATTTGCAAATCTGACAGAGCAGGAAGTACAAACCCTTGAGGGCTCTGGAGGAATTTCGTTTGAGCAGGCAGACAAAATGGTTGAAAACGCTATAGGTACATTTTCATTCCCGCTTGGAATTGCGACTAATTTTACAATAAACGAAAAAGAGTACCTGATTCCAATGGTAATAGAAGAACCATCTGTAATCGCAGCAGCATCCAAGGCTGCCAAGATAGCAAAGATGCGCGGCGGTTTTGTAATGCAAAATGACGAATCATACAGCATAGGGCAAGTACAGGTAGTAAATGTCGATGTGGAGTCTGCCGCACAGAAAATCCTCAAATCCTCAAAGGAAATACTGGACTTGGCAAACTCCAAAAGCAACACCCTGTCAAAAATAGGCAAGGGCGCAAAGGAGATCATCTGTAGGGAAATCAAAACAGATGCAGGCCAAATGCTGATTGTGGAACTGTTAATCGATGTTGGCGACGCAATGGGGGCAAATGTGACAAACACAATGTGCGAGGGAATAGCGCCCCTCATAGAAGAAATCACAAATGGCAAGGTAATACTTCGGATTCTCTCAAACTATTCCACGAGACGAATGGTAAGGGGCACTGCAACATTTGAAAAGGAAGCAGTTGGCGGACAGGAGACAGTTGACAACATTATTCTGGCATACCAGTTTGCAGCGCATGACGAATACCGTGCGGTAACGCACAACAAAGGAGTCATGAACGGAATCATTGCGGTTGCAAACGCAACAGGACAGGACACTCGCGCAATCGAGGCAGCTGCACACGCATACGCTTCAAGAAATGGAAGATACACGTCACTTACAGAATGGCACAAGGACAGCGATGGAAACTTGGTCGGCAAAA
>CAZCWI010000033.1:0-13943 GCA_964502325.1 uncultured Candidatus Nitrosotenuis sp.
CCAAGTTTTGCTATGATTAAAAGCGTGTTGGCATCCTCGCTGTCTGTGATTATTCTGACCTGTCCGCCCTGGTCCTTGCAAATTTTGATTTTTTCTGGTATTGCCGTGTGGTACATTCGCAAAAGATCTTTTTCTGTGGTTACAATGTATATTATTCCTGAAGACTCTTGCAGCATTTTTCCAATTCTGGAGTAAATGTTGTGCCTTCCCTGGATTATTGACACTGTGGGGGTGTCACTCATCGGCTGCTTTCTTGTAATGTCTTTTAGATCCACTGCAAGCTTGCTGGCAAGCTTTTGCATTGTGATAAACTCGTTTTCTTTTCTGCTGATGATGTTTGTAAGTGCCTCTTTAGGCTCAATTGGTTTGCAAATTATCGGATTTGTAAGAGTCGTGGTGATTAATCCCAAGCTTCTTAGTTTTTCAAGTGACCTGTATGCCTTGCCTCTTTCAATTTCCAATTTTGCGGCAATGTTTCCTACTGAAAGAGGTCCGACCTGCAGTAACCCTATGTATATTTTAGAATCTATTTCTTCAAGATCAAAATGCTTTAGCATTGTAATCAGTTCGTCTTTGTCCTGCAAATTACAAAACTGAATTGTAAATCTAGTATATTAGTTTGAGGGTGTGAAAAATTTTAGTGCGCCATATTTCACGGCTACAAAATCATGCAGGTATGGGGCTGAACTTGTCTTTTACTAAATTAATTGATTCTAGCAATCCGTCTATTCCTTTTGTGTCGCTTTCATCGACCAAGTTAAAATGGCCAAGCTTTCTTTGTGGTTTTGATTCTTCCTTGCCGTACATCTTGAGATAAAGATTGTCAAGTTTTATCTCAGGCATTTTGTATTTTCCCTGAAAATTATCAGGACCCAAAATGTTGTACATAATTGTTGGATGAATCAGTGTTGTGTCTCCAAGATCAAGGCCGATTATTGCGCGCAAGTGTTGCTCAAATTGCGACGTCTTGCTTGATTGCAAAGTGTGGTGCCCAGAATTGTGAACGCGGGGCGCGATTTCATTTATCAAAATGTGCTCCTGTCTTGTCACAAACATCTCTATTCCAAACACCCCTGCCCCGTGAAGCACCTGCATCGCCTCCCTTGCTATTTTTTCTGCCTCTGCTGCAACCTGTTTTGTTACTCTTGCAGGCGCAATTGTAATTTTCAAAATGTTGTTCTCATGAATGTTCTCGACAATCGGATACGTTGCTATCTGGCCTTTGGTGTTTCTTGCAGCGATTACAGACACTTCCATCTTAAAGTCAACAAATTTTTCAAGCATGAGCGGTTTTCCGGAAAAATAATTAAACGCCTGCTCCAAATCATTTTCTGATTTTATCTTAAAGTTTCCGCGACCGTCATACGCGTCTCTTCTTGCCTTTAGCAGTGCAGGATAGCCAAAATCTGATATTTTTTTCCTAAGATCGTCAAGTGATGTTATCTCGACAAAATCTGTAACTGGTATTTTGTTGTCTCTTAGAAATGATTTTTGTAAAAACTTGTCTTGAATTATTCTCAGGGTTTCAGGGGACGGGGTGACTGTAGTTTTTGACTCTGCAGTTTTTAGGACAGAGCTGTCTCCTGATTCTATTTCGTATGTCAGGATGTCTGCCTTTGATGCAATCTCCAAGATTGCGTTTTTATCCTTAAAATCCCCAACGATTTGCTTTGCGCCAACTTGTGCGGCAGAGCAATTTGGCGTGGGATCGAGCACTATTACGTCTGATATGTGTTCTGGCATTTTTTTTGCGGCCTCCGTTAGCATCATTCCAAGCTGGCCGCCGCCAATTATGCCCAAAATCCGCTTCAACATTACATCAAACAAGTCTTGGATTAAAAATAGTTATTTTAATTTGAAACAAACCGATTTCTCAGATATTGTTAAAAACATCACTCTCTTTTGAGAATCATGCTTCCAAAAAAGCCGCTAGTTGGAATAATCATGGGATCAAGCTCCGATAGCAAGGTAATGCACAATGCGGCAAAAATCCTGGACGACTTTGGAATCAAGCACGAAGACCAAATCATATCTGCTCACAGAACGCCCACGCGACTAGAAGAGTACGCAAAGCACGCTGAGAAAAGCGGATTTAAAATAATAATTGCAGGCGCAGGTGGCTCTGCACACTTGCCAGGGATGGTTGCATCTCACACCATAATTCCCGTAATCGCGGTGCCGATAATGGTGTACAATGACAAGTCGGAGAAAAAACAGGAGAGATTCAAGTTTTCAGCATTTGGCGGAATGGACTCGCTTTTATCAATAGTTGAGATGCCAAACGGCTCGCCTGTTGCAACAGTCGGCATAAACAAAGCTGCAAACGCCGGATTGTACGCAGTAAAGATTCTTGCAAACGAGTTTCCAGAGCTGCAAAAGAAACTAAAAACATTCAAAGAAAAACAGCATCAATTAGTTCTTGACGAATCAGACGAGATGAAAAAGACAGGTCTTGTCAAATTCGTGCAAAAAAAATTCAAGTGACTATGCCAGTATCTTGAATTGTATGTTCTTTGATTTTAGGTGCGCGACTAGCTTTTGCGCGTGCTCCTTTCCTTCCATTTCAAGGCTTAGTGTTACGCCTGCGGTTCCGGCATCGATGTTTGAGCTCAGCCTGTCATGAACCACCTCTACGATGTTTACGCTCAATGACGCAATCTCGTCTACCACTTCTTTTAGCGCACCCGGCTTGTCTTTTAGCAAAATGAAGATTCTTACCATCCTGCTCATCGCTGTGAGCCCCTTTGTCACTATCTGTCCTAAAAGATACATGTCCACGTTTCCGCCGCCTAAAATTGGGACGACTTTTTTGCCTTGCGCCGGCTTTGCATTGAGCAGATATGCAAGTGCGACTGCACCTGCTGGCTCCACTACCATCTTTGCCCGCTCCATTAGCAAGAACATCGTCTTGACTATCTGGGTGTCGTCTACAAGAACGATGTCGTCGATTAACTCGTTAATTATTTTAAATGTCAATTTTCCCGGCATCTTTACTGATATTCCATCTGCAATGGTCCGCTCGCCTTTTACTGCTTGCAGTCTTCCCACCTTTACCGAGTTTTTCATTGCGGGAAATGCTTTTGATTCAACCCCGATTACTTTGATTTTTGGGTTTTTTGTTTTGACTGCAAGCAAAACTCCAGCTGCCAACCCGCCTCCTCCAATTGGGACGTAGATTTCGTCTACGTCTGGCAAGTCTTCTAAAATTTCTAGTCCTATCGCACCGTTTGCCGCAATTATCTTAGGATCATCAAACGCATGGATTATTTTTGCACCTGTCTTTTTTGAAATCTCTTGCGCTTTTGCCCATGACTCGTCATAGTTTATTCCCTCAAGTATGACCTTTGCCCCGTATCCTCGGGTCGCGGCAACCTTTGCAGGCGATGCAGTGATTGGCATTACGATGGTGCACGGTATTCTCTCAAGCTTTGATGCATATGCGACACCCTGCGCATGGTTTCCGGCAGATGCCGCAATTACCCCGTTTTTCTTTTCCTCTTTTGTAAGTGACTTTATTTTTGCATATGCTCCCCTGAGCTTAAACGAACCTGTTCTTTGCTGGAACTCTGCCTTGAGGTACACCTTTGAGCCGGACATTTTGCTAAACGTATCCGTGTACAGCAAGGGAGTTTTCCGAATCATGTTTCCATAGGACTGTCTGATTTTGACAATTTCGTCATAAGTTGGATTCATTCGATTTGATCGCTGTCCCTCAACTATATTTAATTTCTCGTGTGTAATCATGTGCGATTTGGAAAATTTGCAGGCTCTAGTTCTGGACTGAATCCTGACATCCTTTAAATAGAATAACTGCGATCTTACATATCCTGTCAAAGGGTCAGTTCTCCCCTAAGAACTAAATCAAATTAGTTCCTGGCCCTTTGACATTATTATTACAAAAGTTGCATTCTGATGAATATAAGAATTTCCTAGTCCGATAATGCGCTGATGATTTCATCTAGAGATTTTATGACATATTCCTTTGTTTCAGCAGACATTCGCCTTGGGTCAAAAATTGTTTCCTTTGTCTTCTTTTTGATGTAGTCAAGATCAAACGTGCAGAGGCACCCCTCCTCCCCACCAATCAGCTTGCTTTCATCTAGCAGCACTGACGTGGTCTGGTATGTTTCCACGAGCAAATTGTCCAACTCTTTGAACAGTTCTTTTTTTCTTTCCGCCTTTGCCTTAAAGTCATAATCCGTCTTTCCATTCATGTCCTCGAGCAGCTTTTCTCGCATCTGGTCGTTTTCAAAGAGCACCTCAAAGAGCTTTTGCTCGTCAATGTCTTTGAATCCTAGCGCTTCGAGTCTTTCCTTTATCATGCTGTCTGTCAACTCTGCAAGCTCTTTTTCTTTGTCAATCGTGCTGTCCAAAAGATCTGCCAACTCTTTTTGGATTTTTTGCACCTCGATGTTTACCTTGTAGTATAGCAACGCATGGTATTGCAGCGACATGTGCCAAAGCAGGACATAGTTTCCGGCCTGTTTTTCAAGCTTGACAAATATCCTCCTCAAATCCTCGTCGTTTGTCATTGAAATTCCGCTTGTTTTCCAGTCTGGAAGACTGTTCATTATTTTGCTGTAAAACGTCTTTACTCCCTCAGGATCAAAAGTGGTCTGATCAGTCACCGTGGTGTCGCCTAGCATCACCTTGACGCTTGTAGGTTTTGTGATTTGCTCTATGTTTTTTTGAAATATTTCACTTATTTTTTGAGATTTCTCGCCCAAATCTTTCATGAACTCGTCTGCAGTGTTGCTTCCTAGACGCACAAGTGAGCCTGCCTTTTGAGACTAAAAATCCTATGTTTGGATTGGCAGCAGGTATTTCTCGCCCAAAAGCAAATCCTGCTGAGCTGCAGTTTTCTATTTTGCCTACCAATCTCTTATATACAAAATCCGCCTAGTTACCCTAGGAATGTCCATTCATAGGATACTTTGCTCCAACTGCAGCGTGGAAGTAGTCCAGTACTATGATGACTGCTACAAAGGAAAAAGAGCAAAATGTCCTGTATGTGAGACTAGTTTTCCACTAGAATAGGTGTTACTACAAAATGAGCGGAACCGAAAGTAACGAGACAAAGAGCAATCCGCCTCAAAATCCTGCAACATTACCAAAAACAAAACCAGATTATGGCATAATCGACATGATGCTAAGCCACGGCGAGCTAAGGGTCATTGACTCAGAAACACTGATCAAGGAAACCCAGAATAGAGTGTGGCATGCACTAAAGAGCGGTTACGAGTATACTCCGGTAGAAGACCAGTCAGACGCGTTTTTGCGAAAACACGTCTCCTCTAGAATGAAAATGGTTGTGCTGTACGTGGACTTGGTGGGCTCTACAAATATCGCACTTGAGCTTCCAGAAGACAAGGTTGCAATAATCATTACGTGTTTTGCGCAAGAGATGGCATCGACGATACGACACCACAACGGATACGTGCTAAAGTTCGTAGGCGATGCGGTAATTGGATATTTTGTAGCAGAAGAAAACCAGCTCCAACCTGCAGATGATGCAGTGCTGTGCGCAAAATCATTGGTGTCTGTAATCCAAAAGGGAATCAACCCGATTCTAAATCAGTATGATTATCCTGACTTGGCAATCAAAGTGGGGATTGACTATGGCGAAAACATGATAGTAAGGTATGGTGCGGATGCCAAAAAATCACACGTTGACATCTTGGGCCCGACAATGAACATTGCTGCAAAAATCCAAAACATGGCAAAACCAAATCAGATTCTTGTAGGCGATGACGTCTATGCAAGGATTCACCCCTCAATGCAGCCTGAATTTGAAAAGATCACCTGGAAGAACAATGAGTGGAAATATCGAAGGTCCTCTGGCGAACTGTATCCTGTATATGCGTACGTCGGTTAAACCGTGAACCTTTCCGGACACTCGACGTGCTCGTAGTGGTGATCAGTAAATCTCTCACTTACCACGTAAATCACAATTTTGTGCAATTCACTGTCCATGATGTTTTTTTTGCACTTGATGCAGTTCTTCAAGTCTATCTTCATTACAAGCTGGATCCGATCCCTGATCGCTATAAGGATCTGCGATCAGCTCAATTTGATTAAAACTGCCCCCGAATTTACAATCTAGTATATCTAACGCCTGATGCCAAAGCAAAAATACCTCGTTATTTCTATCAACAATGTCATGAATCCAGTAGAAATGAAAATGTTCATGGATATGTACGGCTATCCGGCAGGATTTAGCCTAAGCCCGTTTAATCTCCCAAGGTATCCTCCTGGGGCAAACGCGCCGTTTTCAATGAACCCTGCAAAACTAAAAGAAAAGATAATCCGTGAAAACGAGACGTTCTCTGTAAAACTGCATGACTTTAACAAAATGTATCTTCAACAAGCCTCCGGCCTGCTTGAGATGACATCAAAAATGGTTCCACCTGGACACCCAATGTATTCCCAAACAAACCCTGACGTAGTTGAGGGTGAGAACGAAAAGCTGCGCAAAGAAAACTCGGAATTAAAAAACCGCTTTGAGCAGATGGCGAAATTAAAAAAACACGACTAGGCTAGGTATTTTCTGTATTTTCTGAAAATCTTTTGTATTGTTTCAATTTCTTTTTCGTCAAGTGAATCGTTTGATTGAACCTTTTGCAGATATGTGTTGAGATTCAACCTTTCGCCGCTTTCAAGGTAATTGATGACATCTGAGTCAAGCAGCATCTGGATTGTTCTGATTGGATCTGATTCTGCACTCATTTGGTTTAATTCAAATCCCAAACTCTTTTAACTTTTGACCTGTCTAGTAATGGCATGAGCAAAACGCCCGAACAAAAATGGAAGGATTCTATCATAGCATACAGGAAAAACTGTCAGAAAATCATTGCGGTTTCAAAATCAATCCGATATGTTGGGGTGATTAACGAATACGGAAGAACGCTTACTGGGATGATACGGCCTGGAATAAAGCCAATTCTAAAGCCAGAGGACGCAAAAAACGAATTCTTTATCGTTTCAAATCTTATCACCATACGACACGCCCAAACAAAGGCGTTTGGCTCACTTGATCACGCTGTACTGCAACACAAAAAGGCGACAATTGTTTGCATACCAAACGAAGACGTGGTGTATTACGTATCGCTCAATCCTGGCGTAAAATCACTCGATGATACAATAAGAAAGATTAAGAGATTTTTCTAGACTGGCGTAAATCCGTGGTAGCCAGATGTCTGCTGCTCTTTGTCGACAAATGTAGGCTCAAACAATGATACCATGTAGTCGTCTGGATCCAAAACTATGGCGTTTTTCCCAGACTCCCTGTCTACAATGTCTCGATATATGGTGACGCCTTTTGCCTTTAGCTCCTCAAGTGCTGATTTCACGTCGCCTACCAGAAACCCAATCACGATTCCGTTCTCAAGTGACGTTCCAAGGTGCTTTGCAGTTAGCGATGCCGGGTGCAGACTCAAAAGCGCGCCTGACTGGCCCAAGTCAACCCATGACCTTCTCTGGTTTTTTATTGGCAGTCCCATTATGTTGTGGTAAAACTCTACTGATTTGTCCAAATCCTTGACTGCCAAGATGACATTTCCGACTCGTTTTATGTTCACGACTCTGTTATGTACTACAATGTTAAATGCTTTATTGTATCTCGATCATTGTCTCGGTTCGCTCGACACCGGGAATCATTTGGATTTTTGTTGTGATTTCCCGAATTTCCGACAAGTCCTTGACATCGACAAATGCGACTGCATCAAACTGCCCAGATACTGGAAACGAATTGTACACAGAATCCATCTTGCCAAGCTTTGCGGCAATGAGTTTCTTTGGGGACTTGACTAGGATTACTGCCTTTACCATCCCAAGTTTACCTCCACTTCAATGAGTGTCTCTGTGCTGACAATTTCCTTTATTTTCTTAAAGTCAATTACCATGTTGTTTATCTCATCTATTGTTCCAGAGAGTAAGACGCAAATGTCTGCCCTGCCAGTCACCGGCATGATCTCCTTGAGCAGTTTGCGCTTTTTTCGCAGCGCCTCTATGATCTTATCTGTCTTGCCTGGCTTTATTGTAATGAGACAAACTGCGCGCATATGTGGTATAGTGGGTTTTTGCGGATAAAGGTTTAGTCTTCGACTTCTTGAGACCTTGCTTCTTCCAAGTATGCCTTTCTTGCCTCAAGCTCTGCTTCCTTGTCTTCCTCTAATTTCTCGTCTATGATAACCAAACCATCATCTGCCACAAAGTCTTCTTTTATCTTCTTTGATTTTTTCTTGATGTTTTTAGATGGTTTTTCCTTTTTTGGTGCTGTTTTTTCCTTTTTAGGTTCTGCCTTTACAGCCTTTTCCTTTTTGGACTTTGGTTCTTTTGTTTTTGCCAAGTTAACTTTCTCATGAGGCTATTTTGATGTATTAAAACATTACTTTGAACTTGTTTTTTGGACGTTATATCTCATGATCTCACAAGATGCGTTTTTGGCCTGCTAAAAGATCCACCGCTGTCATTAAAGACTGATTGGTTTTTTGTTGGCTGCCAAAACTGTTTCTCCTTGTCACTTGGTGGGTGATTATCTGGATGTGTGAGTTTGTCCATAATTGAGATTCAAGAGTGAAAATCGGCATACGATGTTAATATCTTTAGACAGTCACATCATTGCAATGGCAAGTCAATATGTCATAATTGGCATAGTAGTTGGAGTGTTTTTTGCAGGACTTGGAATTGGCTATGCTGTCTTTTCGGCAACCCAGCCTGCCAATTTTATGCAAATGACACCACAACAAATGCAACAAATGATGGGCAACCCGCAAATGATGACCCAGTGGCATCAAACCATGATGAATAACCCGCAAGCAATGAACACCTGGATGAACACAATGATGGGCGACCCACAAGCAATGCAACAAATGCACGATGTGATGATGAACAATCCTCAACACATGCAGACAATGATGAGTGCAATGGGCCCAAGTATGATGAGTAGCATGATGAGCAACCCGCAGATGAGCCAACAGATGATGGGCACGATGATGCAAAATCAACAGTTCATGCAAGGGATGATGATGAACCCGCAGTTTCAGCAAAACTGGATGGGGCCTTGGATGAGCAACAGTACTAACTGGCAAGGCATGATGGGATCCGGTTGGATGAATCAGGGAATGATGGGAAACAACATGATGGGATCAGGAACGATGATGGGCATGATGGGAACCCCAATCACAAAAAACAGTGACGTGATATCTACAATAAATAATGTCAAAAAATTACTAGATCAAGTCTCAGTAGTTTACAATGATGGCGATACATCTGGAGCATTTGGTCTTGCAACTGAGGCATATCTTGAAAATTACGAGTATGTCGAGAGTGCAATTGCGGCAAAAGACCTGAACTTGATGGAAAAAATCGAGTCCATGCTAAGAGTTGATCTACGCTCCATGATTCAAAACGAAGATCTAGCAGAAGACATTGATGCAAAGATAGATTCCATAAAAGAGAATCTTGATGATGCAAAATCACTATTCCAATAATTTTTTATTTTAATCTATGATAGTGGTGGAATGAGCCATTGCATTATTTCTGGATGTGGGATGTCTAATCCATAGATGATTAAAGGAATTCCAGTCAATGCAAGTAAGATTCCTGAAACTAGCCTTGTCAGCTTTAATGGAATTCTCTTGATTATTCCAAGGTATAGCAATCCTATGATTAACCCAATTGCCAATACAGCACCAGATATCGCACTTGTCACATCTATCAGGCTAAATGTTGCTAGTGCAATCGAGTTTTCTACTGCCTCAAGTATTGCAATGTAAAAGTAACCTATCTTGTATTTGGCAGTGTCTTTTTCTTCTTCGCGCTCTAAAAACTCCTTGAGCATCGTGTAGCTAAAATACAAAAGACCTACGCCCAATGCGATTTCTACCAGATTTGTTGGGAAAAATCCTACCACATTTAGGAACAGAAAATAAAGTCCTATCCCAACTGCCAAGCCGATTAGTGTAATTTTGAGCGTTTCACGGTATCCAATTCTGACAAGTGTTCCAATTCCGACAAGGGCTTGCTCCCCACCCTCGACAAAAACATACTTGAATGAAGTAAAGAACACTATGAATTCAAAGACCACAAGACGGGATCTACGATTGCATATTTAGAAGATTTGTCAATGTCATCTCATTTTGCGGCATGTTTCAAATTGGATATAGAAGAAAATGTGCCAAGGATGGGATTTTAGTGAATTATCGTATGCTTCAACAAAATTTGGCTCAAATTTGAATGGACGTAACCTCTATGTTTCTACAACTGAGAAAATCTAATGTCTAACAAAAAAAGGTGGTTTGGAGCCACGGGGGCTCTCAATTGGTGTGCAGCTGTATGTTGCCGCCGCCAAGATAGTTACCGACTGCGTAGACTGGAGTTCCAGACGGAATGGAGCCATCAATTGGGCAATCCGTTGGTGGAGACCATAACCACATGGCAAAGTAATCCGTGTTCTTACCTGGCTCTCCATTGTCTTGTACGTAGACCTGGTAGCAGTATCCGGAAACCTGATTAACCCGTGCCTGACCGCCGAACACCCTGGAGTTATCAAATTCTCCACAATTGTAGTACAACACATTTTCTGCGTGTACGTTTATGTCGATGGTGTGGTCATGATACTCAAAATTTCCTCTCGGGTTATCTCCGCCATTTTTGTAGCCTGCAACAAATCCAAAGGTTCCCTTGTTAGGTGGTGGCTTGACCCATCCTCCTCCTGTTGTAAAGTCAACGCAGCCCGGCTCTGATGGGACGCCCCATCCAAATGCCGCCTGAACTAGATTAAGATTGAGTGTTCCAAGTGTGGATGGGCAAGAAATTGAACTGGATGCACTGGAAACAATCACATCGGTTCCGAGTGCAGTTTGCAGGTGGAGAGCGTTGACCGTTATGCTGTCTCCGTTAACAATCTGCTCATTTATGGTCAGTGTAAGTACACCTGGCACGGATACCACCTGGTTTGGCTGTCCAGTAATCTGAATGTCTTGTCCTGCCATGGTCAAACTGGTGATGTCGCTGTATCCTGAAACTCCGGAGCAGGTGGCCTGAGATTTTGCCATTACAAAGTACGCAGTTATCTGGTTTGGATCATTTTGTAGTAACACCATCTCACCTAGCGCTGATTGGCTTTCCGCTTTAGCGGCACCCATGGTGACTGAGAGCAATCCATCTGCAGTAGCTAGTGGAGTCTGTATTGTTATGGGAGATGCATCGATTACATCTCCTGATGGTGATAATGGTCCTGTATCCATGAATGTAACTGCTCCAAGTGGTGAACTTACCGACATTGCCATGGCTCTACCTCCAAAGTTTGTTGCCGCATAAGCCTGATTTATGGCAGGAACCACTGCACCCGTTACCAAGATCATTGCTGCAAAGACCACTGTAACTGAGAGTCTGAAGTGAGTCTGCTTATTATCCATAGTCATTGCCTTGTTTTATTATGATTCTATATGTGAATAAACTAAGAATCTACGTTAACATTTGCATGTTAGATCATTTCAGTTTTCCAAAAACAAGCGTATAGGTGCCATCAAAAACACGTCAAACTAAAATGTATTAAAATTAAAAAAATAGTTTTCACTTCAACAATAAAAATAAAAATGTGCCAAGGGTGAGATTTTAGTGAATTATTATGTACCCAACCGATCTTTGGGTCGACATAGTGCCAATATCAGACATTGTCAAGAAACTCATCTAGTGAAATTCCAGCCTGATCCAGTATTGATTTCAAAGTCGTAGGTTTTACTGGATCGTGCCTTGGAACAGGAACGATATTTCCAGAAGAATTCTTGAAAATCATGTGACTGCCATGCTGTCTATCTAAAACATAGCCAAATCTCGCTAAAACTTTTACAATTTTACGCCAGTCGTGATTTCTTAAACTCATGCTGGAATGGTTATTGTTATTTTCTCATCTGGCGGGCAATCCTTTTCGATTGTTTCTAAGACCAACTGAATAACTTCCTTCATGTTTGCCATTAACTCATCTAACGTCTCGCCCTCGCTTATTGCTGCTGGAAGCTCAAGACATCTGCCGGAATACCCGCCCGTTGGGTCTTTCGTAGCTCGGACGGTGAATTTCCTTTCCTTACCCATGACATAGTTTAGCTCGTTTGCTATATAAAATTAGGTAGATAAAATCTAAAAAATGATTTGTCATGGGTAAAATTTTAATGGATTATTATGTACTCAATCAAAATTTGATTGTCAGCGTATGAGTGGATAACGGTAGGTAATTGGATTTTATACTTTTTTCAGCCCCGGATTGGATCTGATGCATATTATCTCAAGTGAACCTTGGTTAGGTGCAGAAATAGGATCTAAAAATTTCAGAGTATGACTGTTGAATCAATTAATTGAACATTGCTGGTGAAGACTGAGGTCCGCAAGGATGTTCCCTTCCATAATTGATATGTTCTGAACAAACAGTCCATCCATGTTGATTTGGATCAAAATAACCTGGATCTGCTAAAACTTTGCCGGTTATTGCATCCACTGCAAATGTTGGAAGAAATGGTACTGCACAATTGTCACATGTTTTAAAAACAACTACCCATACTACAAATCCATTCTCACTTCGATTGCTTGGCAAGTTCAAGTATGATTTTTCAAGCTCTATCCACCATCGTTCTAATCCTGTTTCTGGAATTCCAGTAGTATTAACATCCATTCTACCGAAAGAACCATTGCCGTTAAGCGTAACATAAGCCAGACCTATAACTGAGTGAAAATTTGGTTCTTGGGAATCTAACAACGTAATGTTATGTTGCTGAATGTACTCACGTGTTATTTTCATAGCTTGTTCTTGTGTGATTAATTTTGATTTAAAGTCAGAAAGAATCTCTTTTTCTGATGGATTGTCTCCACGATAAACCGCAATTGTTCCCTTTTGCCAAGGATGCGGTTCCCCATGATAACCAAAAGTTCCCGTATGATTGAATGTGACTGATGCCGAGTTTCCAGACTTTATTAGACCTGTTGTCCAGCTGCCATCATCTGCTGTAAATCTTGAAGCGGCATCATCGTAGTTTACCCAAACTACGGTATTGTTGATTCCCAAGACCACTACTAGTGTTTGTGACACAAGAATCTGTTCTGATTCTGAATTTGAAGCACTTAAAGGAATTATGACTTTAGATATTCGTGATTGCGTAGTGTTTTGTTTTGCCAGATCAATATCGGTTAGGTCATTACATGTATTGATGGGCGGATATCCTCGCCAACATTTTTGTGTATCTGATTCGTGTATCTGAAAGTAAAATATCCCAACTCCGCCTACAACTATGATGGTAGTCAGTGAAGACACTAGAATCCACCTGTTCATGAACTATCATTATTTTTTATTTTGAGACTCTTAAATCGTGCTACAGAATGTTACTAAACTTGCTATTGTGCGTTGACGCAATATGAATACAGTGACGATCTTTTGTAAAGTAAGAATCAAGTTCAACACCCCAGTCTGGCTTTTAATGATTATCAACTAAAATTTTGCCAGAACCATGCGTGATCTGTGCCGTATTGTTGGAGTACATGAAGAAAAAGGATGTGCCAAGGGTGGGACTTGAATCCACGACAGCTCGGTCTTCAGCCGAGTGCTCTCCCAGGCTGAGCTACCTTGGCGTCAATTTTTCTGTAAACTGGGGGGAATTAAAGTGTCTTTTCCTTGAAAAAATCGGTAATTATTGCTTCCAGACTATGTCGCTTGTTCCATTTCGCTTATTGACAACGCGCGCAAGCACAAACAAAAGATCTGATAATCGATTGAGGTATTTTTGACAGTGCGAGTTGATCTGTTCTTTTTTTGAGAGTTCTACGACGACTGTTTCGGCTCGTCTTGTTATGGTTCTTGCCATGTGCAAATGCGCTGCAGTCTGGTGGCCTCCAGGAAGTATAAAGTTTGTAAGTGGACTCAGATCTGCCTCGAACCCATCTATGTCTTTTTC
>CAZCWI010000034.1:0-13738 GCA_964502325.1 uncultured Candidatus Nitrosotenuis sp.
TTTTAGATTCTGCTATCAAATTTACTTCATCTAAGATTTGTTTGGATTCGAGGTTTGTCTGTTTAAAGTCAAACTTGGCTTCAATCAGACTCCCCGAATCCATAACAATGCTGCCCAAAATCCCGGAAAGCTCGATGAAATCCTGACTAATATGAGGAAAAGAAAGATAGATGTTGGAATTAACGGTTCTTAGAATAGATATCATGGGGGACACTGTTTCTGTTATATTGCTAATTTGAGATATGGAATCGAGTCTTTTTTGAATCATTTTGATTGCAGTTATTGCCGAAGTTAAGATTCCTTCGCATTCTACCTGTTTATTGAACTCGTGGTTCTCTCCAAGCGCGCCTTCGTTTTGCAGGTAGAATTTCAGATTGGACTTTCTTGATAGCACCCATTGTTTTTGTAATTTGTCAAATATGCTCTGTGTTAGATACGCAGAATATTCCAGTCTTGGCTTTATTGTAAGGGCGTACGGATTTGGGATAACCCGGACTACATCATTTACAAATACTGAACTTGCAACCATGTCTAGATCATCAACCCAGATTTGTGTTTATTAGAACGGTGTCACAAATTTTGGTTTAACCGCAGTTACAGTAGGCAAGAGGTACAATCTGGAGTTTTTTTTCTAGCATTTGTTCAATGAAATTGACAATGGATCTTACCTAATAATACCAAAACACATGACATGGTAAAAGAACACGAGCTAACCATAAGTTTGGAGGAATTTGGCCTCTCAAAATACGAGGCTCGCGCCTACGTAACAATAGTTACAAAGGGGACAATTTCTGCAAGCGAGGTCGCATATTATTCCGAACTTCCAAGAACCAAGGTTTATCCAGTTTTGTTAAAGCTTCAACAGAAAAAACTTGCAATTTTATCGAAAAGCAAGCCAGTAATGTGCACGGCAATTGCGCCAGAAGACGCATTTGACGAGATAGTGCACGAGCAGATAAACAAAGTAGATGCCATGAACACGCTTGTTTCCAATTTAAAGAAAATTAGCGAGGAGAGCAAAAAGGCCCGCGGTGCCGAAGAAAAAAGATACTTTCACCTCCATCCAAATTATGTTGTAAAGCAAATGCGTACCATGGTTGACGGCGCAAAATCATCGATTCATGTAATGGCAGACTCGTGGGGACTGAGCATCCTGGCAGAGTGCAGGGAGGAGCTGCTTTCAGTATTGAGAAGGAATCTAGATGTCAAATTAATTGTGCCGTCTCAAGTAATTGGCGGAGAGTCGTTTAGAGCAATTCCAGACGGCGTAAAAATCAAGTCGTCAGAAATCATTCAAAATTGTTTCATCTTTGATGACACGGAGCTTCTCTTAATTGACAGCACGAACGGAAAAGGCGCAATATTTACAGCTACTGACATCCTAGGCGGGAACCAGACTAAGATCTTTGCTCAAATTTGGAAGACTGCACTCAAAATAGACAACCTAACAGACATGACAAAGGCTCGTGCACTAGAGGTTTGCAAGATAATCAACGCGATAAATGAAAACGGCCTTGGTTTTGTTCTCAATTCCATCATGAATTCAAAGAACAAACTTGTAGATTTTGTGAAATTTTTGGACAAAAACGGCATCTCTCTAAAGGACAGGCCACTAGACGAAATTCTAGACATCGTAAACTCCACCCTAGAGATTACATGTGCAGGCAAGATCCAGTACGATCCAAAGGCAAACAACATCACGCTAGAATCAAAGATAAACAGCGGCCATTCGTTGCCGTGGGCAATGCTGATCGGAAGCTATCTTGAGCAAAAGGGCCAGAGCACCAAAATGACTTATCATGCAGACTCCCACAAGGGCGAGATGGTCCATCTGAAGATAAACAGCTAAATTCAAAGAATTAAAAACCAAGACAGAGACCAATCGTTGTGATCGACGAGAAATTAAAGTCACTTGGAATAACACTGCCCACACCACCAAAACCTGCAGGCTCTTACATACCAGTTGTAATATCTGGAAACTTGGCGTTTGTTTCAGGACAGATTCCAATACAGGACGGCAAAGTGACATTTACAGGCAAGGTCCCAACCGAGAAAACTGTAGAAGAGGCGCAGGGTGCTGCAAGGGTTTGTGCAATCAACATTCTGGCACAGCTAAAGGCAAATCTTGGCAGCCTAGACAGAATATCAAAAATTGTTCGAGTGTCAGGGTTTGTAAATTCGACGGGGGATTTTACAGAGCAGCCAAAAATAATAAACGCAGCATCGGACTTGTTCTTTGAAATTTTCGGCGAAAAAGGCAAGCATTCTAGAATCGCAGTAGGAGTATCAAGTCTTCCCCTAAATTCCACCGTTGAAATAGATATGATTGCAGAGTTTACTTCTGATTAAGTCTAGAATTTAGTTCCTTGACAAATGCAAGGATTTTTGCTTTTGGAATAACTGCGCCACAGGCCTTATCGTGTCCCCCGCCAGAGCCTCCAAATTCTGCTGCAAGCGAGTTTACCAGTCGCCCAAGGTGCACCTTGCATGATTTGGAGCCACGAATCGATACAGCATAGATGCCATGATCAACACGTTCCTTGTATGCCACGCCAACTTCCTTTCCTGAAAGTCCCAAAACAAAATTTACAGCGCCGCTTGCGCCTGCATCCAAAATCTCCATGTACCCAAGGTTCTTCATCGTTTTTAGCGATTTTTTGACCTTTGCAATCATCCCTGCAAGTTTTTCAACTTGGATTTGTGCAAACTCAAACGTGTTTGGTATCTCGTGCGGGTATTTTGATTCGCTTAGGACCTCAACTAAATACTGTAAATAATCAGGATCCTTCTGGTGTCCAACTATGTTGTACGTAAGAACGGTTGCAGAAATAAGTGCAAACTGCCTGTCATAGATTTGTAAAAGCTTTGCGCCCTTTGGCCTATCCTCCATGTAGTCAGTTATCGCAGCACATGCTGCAATAAACGAGGAGTGATCTGAGAGTTTTGATTTGTATGCATCATACACCTGGACTGTAGTACACTCGTTTACGTCATGAATTACTTTGACTTTTGCCTTCTCTAGTTTTTTCACTATTTCAGGATCAATGTCATGGTGATCAATGTAGGTAATTGAGACTCGTTTTTTTCTAAGACCAGATAGAATATCTACAAACTTGTCTTGGTTGTTTTTGGCAAGCCCAACATCACAGATAATCAGAGACTTTAGTTTTTCATCTTGCGCAACCAGTTCTAAAGCAGGCATCATTCCAGGATAATCAACCAGTACAGAATCTCCGCCAAATGCTTCGCGTACAAGGGCTGCAGCGCTAATGCCGTCTGCATCCTCCATGTGAGATAGACAAATTACCTTGGTTCGCAGTTTTTTTACAGTCTTTGTCTTTTTTGCAGCAGTCACATTCGCACTCTTTAGCTACCTTATTTAAATCAAAAAGGGAATCTAGTCTTTTTTGTTTTGTATGTTTCTAACCAAAATTTGTTTTCTGTCTTCGTCAGAGAGTGCAGAATACACATCATAAAATGTCAAACCCTCAAGTTGAGTTTTTTTATCAATTTCTGCCAACTTTGCAAGGATTTCAGGCGAGGCACCAAGTATGAAATCGTCAACTTGTTGCATGTATTTGCGCTCGACTTGAGTCATGCACGGTTATCAAAAAATACGTCTATAGTGGCAAGCTTTACCATATTAGACTAATTGCTAAATTTAGTGCAGCATTAAAAAATCAAAACAGAGGATGGAGAAGATGGGCATTTGCAACATCATGATAATCGGAGAATTTCGGAATCTTTATTGTAAAAGTAGTGCCTTTACCAACAACACTTGAAACAGTAATCGTGCCACCATGATGATCTACGATATTCTTGCAGCTGGAAAGGCCAAGACCGGTACCAGATTGTTTTGTTGTAAATAACGGCTCAAATATCTTTTGTAGGCCGTCTGGAGCAATACCAGAACCGGAGTCAGTTACCTTGATTACAACTAGATTATTGTTTATTGGGTCATCAGATATTTCAACATCGATTGTTCCTCCCCTGTTCTCCATTGCTTGAATCGCGTTGACAAATAAATTAACAAATACGATTTCCATTTTTTCAGGATCGCAAAAGGCAGTAGAGTCATCATGCGGAATATTTATGGTGACATTGTCAGGCACATCGATTCGCCCAATAACATCTTGTAAAATCACAGAAAGTGGATAATCTTTCTTTTTTAATTGTGGAATTCGGACACAGTCCAAGACATCTTCTAGTTGATGAGCCATTCTGTAGACGGCACGATCAAGGCGTGCCAAGTGCTCTCGTTCATTGGCGTCAAGTCGTTTTGCAAACTTGACTTGAAGTAGGCGTGAAGTATTTTGTACGACCGTGAGTGGATTTCGCAGGTCGTGTGCAATGCGCGCCGCCAGTTGGCCTATTGCGGAAAGCCGTTCGGCTTTTAGCAGTTCTTCGGTTTTTTGTCTCACTTCGTCTCTTAGCTGATCACGCTGTTGCTCCAATTCGTATTGAGCTTCTTCAAGTTTGACCATGTTGTCTTGAAGTTTGACATTTAACTCCTCGGTTTTGAGTTTTTCAGACTTTAGTGCAGCGTTATGTGTCAGTATTTCCTGGTTTTTCATTTCCAGAGACTTGTTGTTATCAGAAATTTTTGCCACCATGGAGTTGATGGCATTTGAGATATCCCTCACTTCGTCATTTACAGAAATGTTAATTGGTTTTGGATCGTGTACGTTTTGTTCGGAGCAGGCCTTGATTAGTTTCCTTATTGGGCGAGACAGTCTTTCTGAAATGAAAAATATTGCGACAAACGCCGCAAGAATTATCGTCACTCCCACCACGACGATGGTAGATTTCAAACTGTCAAGAGTTTCGTTGCCACTTAAAATCAGAGAGTGTGGAATTTCGTACACCAGTACCCAGTCAAACGTAGGCAGTTTTTCATACACAACGTGATACAATTCGCCGTTTTTGTGATAAGAGCCAAAGCCGCTTTCTTTGGTCTTGAACTCACCTACCAAATCATTAAATTCGTCAGAATCAGATATTGCAGAAACTGATGGGAAATAGGTTTCTGGAACCATAGACACATCGTCTGTTTTAAATTGATAACCAGAATCTGCAACAAGGAGTCCTTGTGGATCAACTACATACATTCGTCCATCGGATACTTTGATCAGGTCTTGAAAAATAGACATGGGCATTTCAAAATGAAATATTGCAGGTTTTTGTCCGTCTCCTAAAACAATGGGCGAGACATAGGCAAAGACCCACCTGTTTGTGTCAGGTGAGACATAGGGATATTGCACATGCACTTGATATTTTTCCATTTGGAATGAGGGCTCGAAAAACGATGCACTTGATTCCTCAGATGAGAGATCGCTATCAGGTGCCGTCTTTGTCAACACCAGTCTTGCATGTTCTTGGCCAGACGTGTCAATCAAACAAGTCTCATCAACTTGGAACTTTTCCTGAAAATTGTAAATCGCATGTTCCAGTTTTTCCTTTAATTCCCTCTGCTTTTGCGTAATCTGTAAAACGCCATCTTTGTAGACATCGCCTGCTTTTGTTTCTGGAAGATCAAAATATTCTGCAAACAGCGGATTTTTGAGTGTGTAGACGAGATCTTCTGTGGCCCTTGCATGTAATGTGTCCACTTGGTTTTTCTTTTCTTGTAATGTTGTAGACATTTTTTGCATTGCAGAGTTAGTGATAGATTCTTCAGTGTGCTGGAATGTAAAGTGCGACGTCAGCCCCACAGACAGAATTACCAATATAGAAGAGATCAAAAGAATACTAGTCCTTATTTTCACATTCGATATTCGTCGATAAGCGTTCATTATTTTTTGTTCATTTTATAAATACAAACAACTTTTTGCAGCACACGCCTGATTTTGCAAACACGTTACAGACTGCTGCGTATAGTGCAAAACTTAATAGGCAAATTTCAAGCAAAAAATACCAAATTGGAGACGAAAAACATAGGATTAAGAGATATCGAGATTGCAGATACCAAGATTTCAGATATCGATGGGGACAGAGGCAAGCTGATTTATCGAGGATATGATATTTTAGATTTAACAAAAAACTCAACATTTGAGGAAACGGCCTATCTACTGTTAAACGACGGGCTTCCAACAAAGGTAGAGTTTGACAAGTTTGTGCAAAGGTTAGTTGATTCACGCGACATGCCAAGGCAAATGCAGTCAAACATGAGAAACTGGAGAAAAAATGCAGACCCGATGGTAATGTTGCAGGCATTTGTGGTCGCACTTGCAGGATACTATGATGACAGTGGAGAGAGTGAGGAGGAAATCAACTACCAGAGTGCAATCAATTTGATTACAAAAATGCCGACCATCGTTGCAAGCTGGGAGCGGGTCAGAACTGGCAAAGACATCGTAGACCCAGACCCAAGGCTAAGCCATGCTGGAAACTTTTTGAACATGCTAGTTGGCGAAAAGCCTGATCAGGAGACTGAAAGAATTTTTGACATTTGCCTGATATTGCATGCTGACCACACCTTTAACGCATCAACGTTTGCCGCACGTGAGGTCGCATCAACTGGCGCTCACATGTATTCAGCAGTCAGCGCAGCAATTGGGGCACTGAGTGGCCCCCTGCACGGCGGTGCAAATCACGAGGTCATGAAAATGCTGCTAGACATCAAAACAGTCGACAATGCAGAGTCATGGGTAAAAGAAAGGCTTGCAAAAAGCGAGAAAATCATGGGAATGGGGCACGCTGTTTACAAAACATACGATCCACGCGCCCAAGTGCTCAAGGAGCTCTCAAAGAAATTAGCAAAGAAAACAGGGCAGCCATGGTACGACATAACAGAAAAAGTAGAAGAGGTAACCATCAGAGAAATGAAAAAGCAGAAGGGGATTGACATCTATCCAAATGTGGACTTGTACAGTGCGTCGCTGTACTACATGCTCAAAATACCACCTGATCTTAACACGCCTATTTTTGCAATATCGCGAGTTGCAGGATGGGCTGCGCACGTGATTGAGGAAAAGTTTGCGCGAGCTGCACCAAAGCCAGTACTATACAGACCAAAGGCAAACTATGTCGGCAAATACTGCGGCCCTCAAGGCTGCGAGTACAAATCACTTGATCTAAGACAGTGAAAAATCATTAAGTACAGTTACAGGAGAAAGTAATCATTGGTCTGGATCAAGTGGGATGATTACGGTAAGAAAACAAAAAAACGCAATCAGACAAAAAAGAGCAGTCAAATAAAAAAGAAGAAATCATCAAGACCGAAAATCGAGCCACGCAGTAAAATTATTCCAGGAAAACACAAAGTAGAATTCAAAAAGGCAAGCGAACTGCTAAAAGACTAGTTCCTAGAGTTAAGCCACTGCTGTGCTTTTGTATTGATATCATGTTTGTAAAGCACTTGAAATACCATTTCGTAAAATGTGATTCCTTTCTTTTGCGCTTGTGCGTCAAGCCACTTGATGCCTTCTGCAAGTTCAGGGTCGGTGTCGGAAAACTCGACTAGCTCATCGACCATTTTTGTAAAGAAGGCAAAAGATCTTTGCATTATGATTTTAATTTCAGATTGATTATTCAGACCTAAATTCAAATTATATAGACTAAAAACGCCTTTTTGATTGACCATGGAACACGTTTTGTATTCGGACGGAAACGCAAAGAGGATCTCATGGATAATCAAGACCGAAAATGATCTAAGAGAACAGTTTCGAGATCATGCAGACATTTACCTCGATAAGGTTACAGATCTTCAATCAAAATACATTGCACTACATGTAGGGCTGTTCTGGTCAATCGGCGTGTTCATAATAAAAAACAACGACACTGTGAAGATCATGCTTGATTCAGATGAGATGATCCACCACCTTTCTTCAGACGCAAAGTCAGATGATCAAATGTTAGAGCACAAAAAGAGATTCATAAATCAGCTCGGCACGCAAAGAAACATCAAATTCATCTATGAAAAAATCAACGCTGCAGAAAACAGCGCGACAAAATTCCTATGATCTCATGATCAGGCCGATATCCATCAGATTCGTGTGAGTCGGCCCAGTCAGAATCAATCTGTTGTGTTTTTTGAAAAAAGCGTTAGAATTATTGTTTTTCAGATAATTCTTTATTTCGTTGCAATCTGGAATAAAATCAGAAATCGCTCCAGCATATTTCGTATTTCCGTCAATTCCATCTGTTCCAATAGATGCGACCACGACAGAGGGATCTTTCAAATTTTTCAGTATCCACAAGACCAACTCTTGATTCCGTCCCCCCCTGCCACTGCCGGTAATGTTTACAGTCGTCTCACCACCAAAGACAAGACATGATTTTTTTGCATTAGAGAAATGTTTCAATATTCTTTTTGCTGCGTTTTTAACATCGCCTGAAATTGGAGCAAGTGTTTTTGTTTTGTATCCAAGGCTTGTCGCTTTTCTTACCATCGCGTCTACGCAGTCTTTGTTTGTTGCAACAATAAAATTTGGAATTGCGGGCTTTTTTGGAGTTTCGCTTATTCTCCCCATCACGCCAAGCCTTAATCGCTTCAAAACAGGCAGTGGGGTTTTTCTCTCTAGCCCATATTTCCGAATGATTCTCATGCAGTCAGAAAACGTCGAATCATCAAAATACGTAATGCCTGATGCGATAGATGCAAGGTCGTTCCCCACCACGTCAGACATTACCAACGAAACCGCATGACAGGGCAAATTTTGAACCAGTTTCCCCCCCTTTATTGAGGAGAGGTGTTTTCGGACGCTATTGATTTCACCAATTGTGGCACCGCAGTTGAGAAGAAGTTTGGTCATCTGCTGTTTTTGCGCCAGGGTGATTCCTTCAGGCAGGCAAACCAGCGCGGACGAACCCCCAGAAATTAAGAAAATTACAAGGTCGTCTTTTTTGGTATTTTTTAACAGGGTCAGGATTGATTTTGCTGCCACTACGCTTGATTTGTTTGGTATAGGATGGCCTGCGTGATGAATTTTAAATTTTTTATTACAAAACACAGGAGTGTGATTTTGAGGGATTACAATTATCCCTCCATCTAGGTTTATTTTGGTGCTGACTAGTTTTGCCATCGAGTCGGCCGCCTTGCCAATGGCAACCACATAGACGTCATCATATTTTGGCAAAGAGTACGATTTGCGCCCCATGCGCAGTTTGTTTTTTGCAATCATGCCGGCAATCAAGTTCTCAGGAAGTGCAGCTTGCAGCCCAGCATCGATAATATCAAGTGCTTTTTGCGTCTTTTTGTTACAGATCTGCCGTTTGTTTTGGATCAAACATTTTTGAACCTGCATTAGATCATTTAAGATCACCTATGACATATCGTTCAATGAAATAATTCGTAGAAAGAGTTATCTTCTAACTCTCAATATGCACAATGCATCCAAAATTGGACAGTAAAACAAAAAGAGCAGCCAAAAAAATATGCTGGGCAAACACAGCGGACTTTGATGGGTCAGATATTGTCATATTAGGAATACCCGATGAGACGGGGTCTCATTCCATATGGTCAGGCGTATCAAGGGCACCTGACAGGATACGAAAGATTTCAAACGAGCGAGACATATACTATGAAAAAAAACTCCAGTGTCTTGCCCTTCCAGCAAATGGCATTCAAGGTGCAAGAGTTTATGATTATGGAAACATCAAAAAACGGCAGATCCCGCAAGTGTTTGATAAAATTCTATCACACTCAAAAATCCCAATCGTGATTGGCGGGGATCATTCCAACACCGCTGCAATTCTAAAGGTAATGGCAAAAAAACACGGTCCTGTTTCTCTGGTTTATTTTGATGCCCATCCAGACTTTGTGTCCCATACTAGGAACTATTACGGCTCAGTCATTACGGACTCTTTGGACTGTATCGACGTAAAGTCAAGCGTGCAGATCGGCATTCGGAGCCCCGAAAAAGAGGAGATCGTCAATATAAAAAAACACGGCCTCAAGACAATCACGCCATTTGATGTAGTCGAGCAGGGCATAATGGAAATATCAAAAACGATCCTAGATACGATAAAGGAAAACGTCTACGTATCATTTGACATGGATTGCCTAGATCCGGCATATGCACCAGGAGTATCAGTTCCAGTGCCGATTGGATTGGAAAGCCAAGATGCCACATACATGGTTAAGAAAATAGTTCAAAGAGGCATTGCAGGATTTGACATCATGGAGGTCTGCCCAGAACACGATCTGAACAACCAAACGTCGCATCTGGCATCAAGGATGATTGGCGAAATCGTTTCTTCCTGTAAAGTATAATTAGTATTTGAATACATCACAAAATATGCATACAGTAAAAATCCCAAAAATTATTCAGTTTGGTAAGGACGCATTATCAGAAGCAGAGTATCCAAAAAACGCACTTGTGATTACGACTGCCCCTCCACCAATATCATCAAAGTGGTTGGGAAAGATGGGAATTCAAGACTACATGTTATACGACAAGGTAGAGCCAGAACCATCTATTGAAACAGTAAACCAAGTCATCTCAGAATACAAGGCAAAAAATCCGTCTTGTGTGATCGGACTGGGTGGCGGAAGCTCACTAGACGTTGCAAAATACTCGGCAGCTGAAATGAAACTTGAAAAAACGCTCATTCCAACAACATTTGGGACCGGCGCAGAAATGACAACATATTGTGTTCTAAAGTTTGACGGAAAAAAGAAGCTCTTGCGAGAGGACAGATTCCTTGCAGACAGAGCAATAGTTGACGCATACTTTATGGACGGAACCCCAGAGCAAATCGTCAAAAATTCAGTTTGTGACGCATGTGCACAGGCAACTGAAGGATATGACAGCAAGCTTGGAAACGAGTTCACGCGAACAATGTGCAAGCAGGCTTTCGAGGTTTTGTATGATGCAATAATCAACAACAAGCCAGAAAACTATCCTTACGGCTCTATGCTATCTGGGATAGGATTTGGCAATTGCTCAACAACACTAGGTCATGCGTTGTCATACGTATTTTCAAACGAGGGCGTGGCTCACGGATACTCCCTTTCGTCATGCACCACAGTTGCACACAAATTCAACAAGTCAATCTTTTACGAGCAGTTCAAAGAGGTAATTGAGAAGCTAAAGTTTGACAGAATGTCTCTAAAGGCGCCGCTTGACCAAGCAGCAGACGTAGTCATGACAGACAAAGGTCATCTGGATCCAAATCCAAGACAGGTAACAAAACAAGACGTCATCCAGTGTCTAAAGGACATTGTTGAAGGAAGACTCTAGAATCTTTTCCTTTATTTTCTCTTTTTTACGGTACAGAAATCGCACATTTTACTAAACTTAAATACCGCAAAATATGACCAGAAAAAAGATGCTGAAGTTCGGAATTCAAAACGGGCTGAATGTGGCAAGAGCTGGATTTAGTGAAGACCAGATACTTACTGCTTGTTTACTTGCAGACAGAACAGGTTACGATTCTATTTGGTACATGGATCATTCCAATGTGCCACAGTGGACAAAGGCAATAGTAAACGATCCATGGGTCATGCTATCTGCAATTGCGGCGACAACACGAAACGTAGAGCTTGGCACGTGTGTTACAGATGCAATCAGAAGACACCCATCAAATATCGCGCTTGCAACAATTACACTTGACAGAGTATCAAAGGGAAGGGCAACGCTTGGAATAGGCGCAGGCGAGGCTCAAAATTTAAAAGAGTTCAACATCCCATTTGACAATCCAGTAAGCAAGTGGGAAGAACAGTTGCAGGTAATCAAGCTCCTGTTCGATTCTAGCCCAGACAATACAGTAGACTTTAGCGGCAAATATTATCAATTATCCAAAGCATGCCTTCAAGCAAAGCCAATCAGAAAACCACATCCACCAATATACATGGCAGCAGGCGGGCAGCGAACACTAAAGATGACAGGCAAATACGGCGACGGATGGCTGCCGATAGGATACACACCTGAGCTCTTCGAAGACCATGCAAAGACCATCAAGGACTCTATGAAGGAAAACAACAGAAGCAAGGAAGAACAAGATAATTTCCAGTATGCTCTAGACATCGACGTTTACTTTTCAGACGATGCAGAAGAGTCATGGGCAAAAATGAAAGAGGCAGTAAAGGTAAGCTTGTTCAAGCCAGAGGTGTTGCGGGTTCACGGAATAAAAGAAATCGAAGGATTTGATTTTAAGAAATATTTCACAGAATACTCCATGTCAAACCAAGACTGGATTGTAAAGATGCGAGAGGGTGCAACCACGATTCCAGACTCAGTTGCAAGATCATCTGTCGCTGTCGGAACACCAGACGATGTGATTCCAGTCTTTGAGAGGTTCCTAAAGGCAGGAGTAAACCACTTTGTGATACGATTCTGGGGATCTAACTATTTTGGCTCTATTGACAAGTTTGCATCAAAAGTGATGCCATATTTTAAAGAAAAATACAAGTAATGCCAGAAACTCCAAAGGCAATCGAATCCACAGTTTGGAATGATGTCAAAAAGTGCTGGGACGTATTTATGGTTCCAGTTGAGGAATATCACGGATTTACAGAGTGCAGGCATTGCCAAAAGCCCATATCTCACAACGTAAAATCGGAAGGAAAGTTCAAAGTAGTGTGGGTCAGGTGCGCCTGCGCAAAACAATGAGCATCATAGAGTCAGCAGAGGCCTTTGCAAGGGCAAAAAATGCAGACATTAATTTTTGCAAAAGCATTGTGTTTAGGCTAAAGTCAATTGGGGTAAACGACGAGCAGGTGCTTTGCTGCGCCTTTTTGTGCTATGCAAATTCAAGCTTTGATGAGATACACGCAAGGTTTGGGCGCGAGATAGCAACGATCGTCACCTCGATATCAAAGGACTTTGCCCTGCCAAAACAAAAACAGGAAGAGCAGTACGTCAAGCAACTGCAAGACGCACCATGGGAATCAGTTTTGATCAAGTTGTGCGAAATATCTGCAAATCTCAAAATCCTAAAGGACTCGGTGTTATCAAAAACCAAAAGAGGTAAGATTCTCAAGCAAAACGTCCACCACCTCAATGTGTTAAAAAAGAAAATTTCCGAAAACAAAACTAGGACCCCGGGAATAGAGAGACTGCTTGACGGCGCAAATGAAACTTTGATTCACTTTAAGCAAAGGCCGATCAGTTTTTAGAATTTGTGCCCCAAGTCAAAAAGATAAGCTTTTGAATCAGATTTTGTTTGCAGGATTGGCTTAAATTCAGACAAGATTCAGTTGTCTCATGAAAGGAGACATACTGCTACAGAACATTCAGGTAAGAGGGTTTGTTCCCGCAACTGCAGGCAAAAATGCAAAGGAAGGAAAAAAGAAGATTCGCGATACGGTAGAGACAAAGCTTGGAAAAAACATCGGCAACGTCAGGGAACGATGTAAAGGAAAGCCGCTCTCAGTAAACGTTGTATTTTACCTGCAAAAGGACACCGTGCACGCAAAAAAAGATCTAGACAGCCTCTCAAATGTATTACTTGATGTGCTCTCAAAGGAGATGTCAAGCAAAGAGTCAGAGCCGGGCCTTAACATAATTGACGACGAAGGTGCAGTTTACAGAATTGTCTTTGAAAAGAAAATGGTAAATTCTGCAGAAGAGGAGGGATTGGCATTTTCAATTTATGAATGGGCTTATTCGTAGATTCCAAGTCCTTATTTTAAAAGCCAAGATTGTCGTTTCCACGCTCAAATTTAGCACTTTTTATGTCAGTCCGTAAAACAATTGTTTTTAATTACAATAAATCGTAGTTTTTCATATGCAGTTATTAGGAAGGCTGGAGATAAAATCAAAACAAAAGATAGCCGAGTTTCTAAACCAAGAGC
>CAZCWI010000035.1:0-13733 GCA_964502325.1 uncultured Candidatus Nitrosotenuis sp.
AGGCCTCAAGGACGATGTACTGCAAAAATATCCTCATGAATTAAGCGGCGGAATGAAGCAGCGCGTGGTTATCGCAATGGCATTGCTGTTGAGGCCAAAACTTATGATTGCAGACGAGCCAACCACTGCCTTAGACGTACTTGTTCAGGCGCAAATTCTAAACCTGCTCAAAAGCCTAAAAAAAGACGGGATGTCAATTATGCTAATTTCCCATGACATGTCTGCAATTTCTGAGGTATGCGAAAAAGTCGGGATAATGTATGGGGGCAAAATGGTTGAATTTGGGACGGCGCGCGATATATTTGAAAAACCGAAACATCCGTACACTCAAGCTCTCATCCAGTCAATCCCACGGCTGCACGGCAATGAAAAACCAAAATACATTCCTGGCAGTCCGCCGAACTTGCTTGATCCAAACCCCGGATGCCGGTTCATTGACAGGTGCCCTCACGTGATGGAAAAATGCAAAAAAGATCCTCCAAAATTCAAAACAGAATCCGGCTACGTTCTGTGCTGGCTTTACGAATAATTCCTTACCAGTGGAAGACACGAATCGATAATTCTCAGCATTTCTGAGCGGATTACTTTTTTGTCAATTGATACCCAAACTTTGTGTCTTTTTATTGCAAATGAAATCGTCTGAACTTTTTTTCTTTCCTCCCAGACAAATTCGACTTGGCCCAGGCTTTTATCAAATTCGCGTTCCATATCTGTTTTAATTGCAATGTGTGAAAACTGGCTGGTTGTGCTTTTTGCATTCAAAAATGGCTTTAGCCCCTCTTTTCGTTTGTACGCAAGGAGTTTGCCGTTTTTTCCTATCACGCCAACAAACCTAATGTATGGGCTTATTGCTGAAACCTTGTAACAAATTTCTTGCAGTTCTTTTTTTGTCAATTGAGTTTACCTCTAAACTATGATATTTTAATATCATGGTGCTTCGACTTTACGGTTTAAGTGGCAACAGAGCCGTTTAATAGTCTAAATTAAATCGTCAGAATGTGGACATTTCAGCGATTTTTCCATTTGCTGATGAAATCGGCTACATCGGTCTTGCGCTTGTAAGCTTTTTTGGTTCATTAATCCCGTTTGTACCGCTGCCATCGTTTATCTTTCTGGCAACAATGGCTGCAGGCGACAAATTTAACATACATTATTTGGTGCTGATTTCGGCAATAACTTCCACCGTTGCAAAACAAATAATATTTCTCATAAGCTACGGCGGAAGAAAAATGATGACTGACAAGACGCGCGCTAGAATGAAGCCATTTGAAAGATTGGTAAAAAAATACGGAGCGGCGGCAGCATTTGTTGCAGCCGCGACTCCAATTCCAGACGACTTGATTTATGTCCCATTGGGGCTTGCAAGGTATAATCCGCTGCGCTTTTTCATATCGACCTTTATTGGGAAAATTGTTCTAAGCTACGCGGTGGTATTGATGTCTCATTACTTTGGCATGGCCTACGTAGAGCCTGTTCTTGAAAACGTTCATGACCCGATGGTGATATACATCGGATTTGCAGTCTTTGCAGTTATAATGACTGTTGCAATACTTTTGCTACTAAGGCTCAATTGGGAAAAAATTCTTGGGCGCTTTGCACCGTGGACTGTAAAGCCAGATGATGAAAACTAGATTTTGATCTTAAAATTCCACATCTTTTCGGTTCCACGTCTTATTCCAATTCGTGAACTCGTACTTATCTTTCCGCTGATCTTGTCTTCGTCTGTAATGTATAGTTGTGATGAGTTGACAAGATCCTCTCCATAATGCATCTTTGTAATCCCAAGGGCAATCGCAAGTTTTGCAGGCCCGTTTGCGAGATTTGAAACGTCGTCGGTCTTTCTATTTTGAACCATGATGTCGATCCCGTCTTTTGGCTCTAACGCTCTGATCAGGACTGCACCTGCCTGAAAGTTTCTGCTTTTTGCCACCGCGTTTACGCAATAATACATTCCATATGTAAAATAGACATATGCGTGACCCACTTCTCCAAACATTGCCTTGTTGCGCTCTGTCATGCTTCGAAAAGCATGGCTTGCAGGATCGTCACTGTGTCTGTATGCCTCAGTTTCGGTTATTATTCCAGATATCGTCTTTTTCCCAATTTTGCGAACCAGTGTCTTTCCAAGCAAGTCCTTTGCGACTTGCACCGTATTTCGCGCATAAAATTCCCTAGGCAGTCTCATTTTAGACATTTTTTATTTCGTCAAGGGATTTTACCAAGTTTTGTATGTCTTTTTCCAGTATTGGTATTAGCTCCTGATTGTATATTGTAGCTGCTGGATGAAAAGTCAAAAAGTATGTCCTGCCGTCTTTTTCTATTGTCTTTCCCCTGTTTTTTGTTATCTCTCCTTTACCAAGAATCGAACTGCTTGCAGTATTTCCCATAATGCAGATTATTTTTGGATTTATTAGTTTGATTTCATTATTTAGATATTCTATGCACGCATTACGTTCTAGTTCCGTTGGAACTCGATTGTTTGGCGGTCTGCATTTTACGACGTTTGTTATGTATACTGATTCTCGCGACAGTCCTGCCTTTTCTAGCATTTCTGAGAGTTTTTTTCCAGCAGCGCCTACAAATGGCTCTCCTCTTAGATCCTCGCTTCTTCCCGGTGCCTCTCCTATGAAAATAATCTCTGCATTTTTGTTTCCATTTCCTGGCACTGCCTTTGTCCTAGTCTTGCACAAATCGCACTTTGTGCAAGAAATTACTTGGTTGCGAACATCATCTAGTTCTGTCATTTTATGCACCCACACTTTTTACTGTGGCGATTCCTCGTATCGAGGGACCGCCGTTTCCCATCATCATTTGCTGCATTGGATCTCCTTTACCGCAATTAGTAATCGGTCTTACTGTAAAATCCTTGCCACACGCATCAATTGAACTAAAAAACTCCGGCGCAGTTCCGACAACAATTACGTCTCTTAGAAGATCAGTTACTTTGCCGTCTTCTATCTTGTTTGCATATTGGCACGATATGCTCCAGTTGTGCCTTCGCATGTCTATTGACGGCACCTTCATGTTTGAGACAAGGTATCCATTTTTGACATCTTTTACCATCTCTTGAGGATCCCAGTCGCCTCTTTCTATGCACGTGCATGCCATCCTGATTAGCGGCATGAACCTATACGATGTTGCGCGCATGCTTGCGTTTGGCGTTTTATTAAAAATATTTGCTGTTTCTCGGCTATACATGTGATCTACAAGATTGCCGTCTTTTACAAGCTGCTTTCTCTGTGACTTGGTGCCTTCGTCGTCATATTCGTACCAGCCCAGGCTTCCCTCTATCGTGGGATCATCTGTGACGTTTAGGTTTTTTGAGCCAACCTGCTCCCCTAGCATTCCTGACCACCATGCCCCTCCTGCCCATGCCATCTCCTTTCCCAAAACTCTGTCTGCTTCAGACGGGTGACCTAAAATCTCATGTGTCAAAAGCGCGACAAAGTCTGGATTCATCACAACTGTTGCCTTTTCTTCCTTTACAGGTCTTGCGTCAAGCAATTTGGCTGCCATGTCTGACGTTTCTTTTGCTATATGAAATATGTCTATGCTGTCTGTAATCTTTTCGATGCCACCTCTTCCTCCCTCCGTTGTGTTTATGGACTGGGTCAACCCGCTTTGGCGTGCGATCGCCGTTAAATCCATTATTGTATCTGAAAACTCTTGCATTATTTTTGATCCTTCACTACTTACAAAATATTTTGATGCCTTACTCGATGATGCACTCACAATACTTTTGATTATTTTCTTATTGTCTTGCATTATTTTGTCGCAATCAAACGCAACGCTTTCTAAAGCCTCCTGTGTTGCCTCCTTTTTTATTTTGTATTTGATGTTTTTTATGGCCGTTGGGATTTTTGCTAGGCTGACTGGATTTCTCTTTTTTTGCGAATAATGCTTTGCGGCCTTTATCGCATCAATGACGCCGTCGTTTATCTTGGAAAGATCCGAAGTTGAGTAAAATCCCCAAGCCCCATCGCATAATACCCTGATTCCTATTCCCGACTCGTAGTAAGTCATGGAGTGCTCGATTTGGCCGTTTTCGATTACAAAACCGTGCTTTTCAATAATCTCTGCTCTTGCATCGCAGTACGAGCAACCTTTGCTTTGGGCAAACAGTATTGCTTTCTCAGCATGTTCCTCTAACATGGTTTGCTGGAGTAAGGTGTTCTTTTATGTTAATTGCTTCCTGAGATTATTGGCATCGTGTAAAAGAATTCGTCTTCAAATCCGTCATCATTTCTGCCCTGTTTGCGCAATGCGGTAAAGTATTCATTGCAGTTTGCATAAAACTCGACGTTTTTTGCAGCATGTAACTCTTCCATGAGTATGCGTAAAAATTTTCAGTTATTTTATGACATGTGAGACAATTTAGCTTTCCAAGTTTGATTTCTTTAACTCATATTGGCGCCTTGTCGTCCTTTGGCAAAGAAAACGTGACAACTGTCCCAATGCCAGGAGTGCTCTCTAGTGTAATTTTGCCTCCGTGTGCCCCTACGATTCCCTTGCATATTGACAAGCCAAGGCCGCTCCCGCCCTTTTCTCTCGTAAGCGATGCGTCAGCTTGGTAGAACTTTGTGAAAAGTTTGGTTTGCTTTTCTGGCGGTATTCCTGCCCCGTTGTCATTTACAATAATTTTTACCTCGTTTGCGTCTTCAGACGAAGTAATCTTTATTGTACCGACATCTGGTTTTACCGCCTTTAGGCTGTTTTTAATCAGGTTTGTCAGAACCTGGGTTATTCTATCTGCATCATGCGCGACTAACGTGTTTGGATTTACCTCGCTTGTTACCTTGACCCTGCTCTCGTCAATTTGCGGCTGTAGTGTTTGAATTGATTTTAACACCGTGTTCTGGATTGATGACACTTCTTTTTTCATTCTTAGCTGTCCGAGCTCAAGTTTCTGGGCGTCTAGCAAGTCTGAAATGATCTGAAGTAAGGATGTGGCACTTGACTTTATTATCCCCATTCGCTCTCTTTGTTTGTCTGTAAGAGTGCCTAGGTGTCCACCAAGCAGCATGTCTGCATATCCTTGAATCGGGACAAGTGGTGTCTTGAGCTCATGGGTGATCATTGTGAGGAACTCGTCTTTTGCAACGCTCATTCTCCTCGCTTCTTCTTCTTTTATTCTGATGGTGTCTGACATTATGTTAAATGTGGATGCAAGCTCGCCTATTTCGTCACTTGAATTGTATTTTATTTTCTCTCCGTAAATGCCCTCTTTTATGCGGGATAACGCGTTTGTAATTGTCTGAAGTGGTAAGAGCGATTTTCGAATTACAAATAACACGATAACGAAAATCACGATGTCGACTCCGACTATTGACTGTACTACTAATTGTGCATCGTTTCGTTCATCAAGTCTGTTCTGGTTCCATATGTCTAGCATGCTGTCGATTGAATCCAGCAGTGATTTTCTCTGCATGTTGAGGTTAGAAAATGACTTGCTAAATTCGTCAGAGAATAATGATTTTTTCTCAAGTGTCTTGACCCTTAATGACACTGACTCCCAGAGTAAATCTATCTGATCAAGTGACCTTGAATTTTCCCTCGGTATCGGAATTAGTTCTTCGGCCTTGAGGTTTGTTCCTGATAAATCTAGATCCGTTAGTGGAACCTGCAACAGGTTTCTAATCCCAACATCAAAAGTTAGCCGCGCATCATGCAGGCTGTTTTTTGTATCATTTTCCCGTCCAATCGATATTAACACGGCATTCTGTCCTATTGTTTTTGTAATCTCGTGTAACTCTTTTGCAATTTCTTTATGTCTGTTGTATTCTCTGTTTAGCTCTACCATGTCTTTTGTCAATGAATCTGTAGTTAGTATCATCTCCGTATTTTTTTCAAGCACATAGTTTAGTGCGGCCATTGTTTCCGGATTGTGCACTGATAATGCTTGAATCTGCGATGCCTCTTTTTTGTATAACTCCCAGTTTTTCTTAACTGTCTCATATTCTGAAACTATGTCACTGGATAGTGGCGGTATGGTCTGGCCTCTGATGGTGCCGCCGTTTTTTAAAGTGTTGAGAATGCTGTCAAAATCTCTTATCTCGCTATCTAAATTCTTCCTATCGTTTTCGTTTCCGCCTGCAATGGAGCTTGCAAGACTTGCAATTGTCTCTACTTTAGCTTTAAGATCTCCTGCGCGAATGATGGCATATGATTGGTTGGTGGTAGTAACCTGTGTATTGTACAGGACAAATAAATTGAAAAACGCTACTGCTACTAGTATTCCTATTAGCAAGTATGTTTTGCTGATAATCTTCATTTTTAATTAGTTCACTGTCATATAGTATAAAAATCTCGGTCAAATACCAAGAATGATTGTCAGAAGAGTTCTTGCGTGTTGCCAAAAAAGAAGTCTCAGACGACATTACTGAAATCGGCAATATACTACTATCATGTCATACTGACTCTGATATCTTAAAAAATGCCGCCCAAATTGAAAAACACACGCACAAGCTAAAGGGCTTGGCACCAATGATGGGGCAAAATGAAATTGGGAATGTTGCAGCCACGCTGGACGCATTGCTAAAGATGGTAATTTCTGAAAGACTCATTCCTGATCTTTTTCAATCAATAAAGAAATCGCACCAATTCATGCTTGATGCTATCACTGACCATGAGGCAGATTATGCCTCATTAAAAAATGAATTAGACAAAAAATACTCCGTGTTTTTCAGTCAAAAATAGAAATTTTCATAAGTTATGTCGTTTGGCTATTGATATGGCCAGAGTGATGATTGCAGATGACTCTGATGCAATTCGTTTTGTGTTAAATGACATTCTGACAATTGGAAATCATGAAATAGTGGCCGAAGCAGTCAATGGCTCAGAAGCTGTAGAAAAATTCTCGCAAGTAAATCCCGACGTACTACTACTTGATCTTGCAATGCCAAAAAAAGACGGGTTGACCGTAGTAAGGGAGGTGATGGCAGAACATCCGTCTGCCAGAATAATTCTTATCACTGCAAGTGACAATCAAAATGTAATCAACGAATGTCTCAAGGCAGGAGCTTATGCTTTTATCTCAAAGCCTTTTGACTTTGATCATGTCCTAAAACTGATCAACGAAGTTTCGCCAAAATAGTCTTATCTTAACCACGTATATCCCTGACTTGTCAGTAATTTCGCACGCTCCAATGTGAATTTTTCATTGCACTTTAAACAAAGATACTCTGTGAATATCTCAGAAAAAATTTCCTTGCATTCGTTGCATGCATAAAAATTGTCCTGCGTCCTATAATCTACCCCAAATACTTTGATTACCTGATGGCACTTTGGGCACTTGTCGTCAACATACGACGATTCTGTGGAGACGTTGCCGCATTTGTAGTGCTCAATAATCTTTTCTTGCTTAAAGTCTACCCCCCTGCATTTTGGGCAGTGAAACATTTGCGCAATGCGGATGTGATTGCATCTTGGGCATGCGATTTCCTTTATTGTATTTATTTGAATTATTTTTTTATCAGATATGAGCTGCTTAACTGATGATAAAATTACTTCTTCTGACTTGTCCAAGTACTGAGATAGTCTCAAAAGACTGATCTGAGTTGCATTTGACATCAGGTTTACTATCTTGGAAAAAGTCTCCTCGTCTGTCGTGATCATTTCTTCGTTTTTCAGCGTTTCGACAATTTCTTTTATTTTCTCTAGTCTGATTGGTTTTGCTATGTATTGATACGCACCTTGGGCAATCACGTCTTTTATCGATTCTTCTGTTTTTTCCCGCGCAGTCTCGATTATCACTTTGACGTCTGGTCTTATGTTTAGCAGTTGCGACATGATGGAAAACGCATTCATGTCTGGCAAGTTGTAGTCAAGAAAAACAAGCGGAACGGTGCCTGATTCGATAACTTCCTTAAGCACACTGATGCCGTCTTTTCCGTTTTGACAGCTGCGTATTTTTTTAAAACCTAGTTTGGTTAGGAATTCCTTGAGCAAAATGCCGACTGCTGGGCTGTCTTCTATGATTAGAACCTCTTTTTCTTCTAACTCTGCCACACGCCATCTTTTCGCATCTGGTATGAAAAGTTTAGTTTATGTTATTGAGTTATGATTAAAAGTCTCGTGGTGACCTTTGAATCATGTCAAAAATAGTTATTGACACTAGCGTGATCGTTAGTGGTCACATTACACGGCAAATTGAATCAAAAAGCCTTCAGAACGTTGAGATAATCATACCAGTAGCGGGATTAGACGAATTGCAATCTCAGGCGTCCCAAGGAAAGGAACAGGGCTTTATCGGACTTGAGGAAATAAAAAAAATCCAAAAACTATGCCTGGAAAATAATATCCCAGTCCAGTTTGTAGGGCAAAGGCCGAGCCTTGACGATATCCGACTTGCAAGACGTGGGAGAATTGATGCGATAATTAAAGACGTTGCAAAGCAAAATGGGGCAGTACTGTATACTGCAGATTACGTGCAAGGACTTGCCGCGGAAGCAGAAGGAGTCGTTGTAAACTATCAGAAATCAGAGAAACTAACCGAGTCCTTGGAATTTTTGAGATTCTTTGATCAAACCACGATGAGCGTGCACCTAAAGGATCAAAATGTCCCTCTTGCAAAAAGAGGAAAGCCTGGAAATTTCGAACTAGTCAAAATCGAAGACAAATTGCTAGACGAGGACTATCTTGAGGCTATCACGACCCAGATACTTGAAGCGTCAAAAATTGCAAACGCCGGAACAATTGAAATCTCAAAGCCCGGGGCTTTGGTCGTGCAGTATGGGGAATATCGAATTGCGGTTACGCATCCGCCATTTTCAGAGTCATATGAAATCACAATTGTTCATCCAATCACAAAAATGTCACTTGATCAATACGGAATGTCACAAAAACTGATGAACAGGTTCACAGAAAGCGCGGAAGGAGTTCTAATTTCCGGTCCTCCCGGCTCTGGGAAAAGTACGCTTGCATCAAGTCTTGCAAACTATTATGCGTCACTTGGAAACATTGTGAAAACTTTCGAGTCCCCGCGCGATTTACAGGTGGACAAGGGAGTTACCCAATACACAAAACTTGATGGCAGATTTGAGAACTCGGCTGACATTTTGCTGCTTGTGCGACCCGATTACACCGTGTTTGACGAGGTAAGACAACGCGATGACTTTCGAGTATTTGCGGATTTGAGGCTTGCCGGAGTTGGCATGATTGGAGTGGTGCATGCAAACATGCCACTTGATGCAGTCCAGAGATTCATCGGGAAAATAGAGTTGGGCATGATTCCAAGCGTAATTGACACTGTTGTCTTTGTAAAAGACGGCTATGTTTCCAAAGTTTATGATCTCGACCTTAAAGTCAAAGTGCCATCTGGAATGGTCGAACAGGATCTGGCAAGACCCGTGATAGAAATCTGCGACTTTGAGACAGGTACGCTAGAATACGAAATCTACACATTTGGAGAAGAAAACGTGATTGTGCCAGTATCAAAACAAGAAGCAAAATCCGGAATTTACAAATTGGCAGAAGAAAAAATCCGAGAAACAATTCGAAGATTTGACGCAAACCCAGAAATAGAAATAATGTCTGATAGCAGCATTCGGATCCGAGTAAGGAAAGATTCAATGCCTTCTATAATAGGAAAAGGCGGTTCTACTATTAGCGACCTTGAGAAAATACTGCACGTTCACATCAACGTGGAGCCAAAGGAATCAGATGACTCATCTGATTCGTATTCGCGCCAACAAAGTCGAGGCTCAACCTCGTTTGATTTTTCTGAATCCACAAACTCGCTGCTGTTTCAAGTAGATAAGAAAAACAACGGCATGTTTGCAGACATTTACATAAAAGGCGATTATGTTGCAACTGCACGAGTTGCAAGGCATGGAAAAATAAAAATCTCGAAACGCTCAGATGCGGGAAGGCGGTTGGCAAGGTCATCTTTTTCCAAAAACGACATCGAGATATTTTTTAAAGACTCTTAAAACTTTCAAGGAATTTTTGGTTTGATTTCAGATGCGTGATGAATTTGCGCAGCTGTTTGATTGTTTTGGGATTTAGGTGATGCTCAATTCCCTCTACATCTTGGTTTGCAGTTTCGTGCTCGATTCCTAGTATTTCAAAAAACTCCAACAGTATGCTATGCTTTTGCCTTACCATGTCTGCCACTGTATTTCCTTTTGCGGTGAGTTTTACCCCTTGGTATTTTTCATAGTTTAGAAAGCCTCCCTCGTCTAACCTGTGGAGCATCTTTGTGACGCTTGGGGCACTCACGTTTAGGTATCGAGACACATCAAGTGTCGTGGCATATCCTTTCATTTCCACCAGCTCTGAGATTACCTCCAGATAGTCTTCTATCCTTGCTGATTTTGGCTTGGCTGATTTGTGCGCCGCCTTTATAGATTCAAGCCTGATCTCATCCTTTTTCTTCAAATTGGTTTGTAAGTGGATATGTGTCTTATAATCTAGTCTGTGCGTTTGGCTGTGCACTGTCATCTGATATCGTGTCTGTATAATGACACGCAAACAAGTTGTAGATCCATCGCACTTGGTTTTTAATACCTGCTAATTTTTTATTCTCAGTGGCATCGCGTACCCAAATTTTGATACCTATAGGAATAGCGGCGATAATAATTGGTGCAGCCGGACTCATCTCCATCCCAAAGGATGCTAAACTTGAGCAAACCAAATTCCCGATGGGGGTTGTAAAAATTGATGATGTTTCATTGCAGGTTCAAATTGCTGACACTCGACCGCTACAAACCCGCGGCCTAATGTTCCAAGAAAAACTGCCTTATGATCAAGGGATGCTGTTTGTCTTTGATGGTGAGGCGATCCGCTCAATGTGGATGCTAAACATGCAGTTTGCATTAGACGTCATCTGGCTTGACGCAAACGGCAATGTGGTTTACATACAAAAGGACGCACAACCATGCAAATCTGCAATTGAAACTGCAGCTTGCACGTTTACAAACGGGAAAAATGCAAAATATGTTCTTGAAGTGACTTCTGGTTTTGTAGATAAATACAACATTACAGAAAATTCAAAGTTGGAAATAATTTCAATTTGATTTGCTGGAAAGGCTTATCTGTAGAATATGGTGTCGACAAAAAATGAACAAAAAAATTCTTTATGCTGGAATTGTGGTTGCAATAGCAATTGTATCTGTTCTAGTCGTATCATTTAGCACCGATACCTCGCCTCCTGGTATTTCCTCCTCTCCGTACCTTGAAGATAATCTCATTTTAAAACAAAAACTATCTGAGGCTGAAATATCGATGTCGTCTCCAATTCAATTACGTACGACTGAGGACATCAAACAGTACTGCTCTTTTTTTGCAGACGATGACAAACAAAAACTCGTTGAGTACTGTACCTCAACAGAACTAAAAGATAAGGACGGCATTTTTCTTGGGAATATCCACATGGTGGGACTAAAGGATGTGCCGCAAATGGTCCTAGTGCTGATACAAACCGATCCATCAATGTCGCAAATTGATTCTGTCAAAAAAGTCTTTGACACTGCAATACAGGAGCTAGTTTGCAAGTGTTGGGCAGATGTAAAACCTGATAATTTTGCAAATCCAAACGACTGGGTTGATGGCATGCGCAGTTTTCACTCTTCGGACACGCAAATACACAGTAAATCAAAACAGATAGTGCTGGAAGAAAAAACACTACAACTTGAACTTACAACAAATAACGAAGGCTATCTTTGGCAACTCTACATCTATAACTGATGTCTGTCTGTTTTGCACAAACAGGCTGTTAATAGAGTGCATTTAGGCATGATTTGGGGAGCAGGGGTATGGATGGCACAATGAGCATCAAGCGAGATATTTCGTATGATGTATTGTTAGATAAAATAAAGAAATTGGAACTAGAAAAACAAAAACTCGAACAAGATAACAAACTCAAACAAAAAACAATTGTTGATCTGGAGCGAAAGATGGCTAAATTAGACGAAATAACACAACAACGGGACTGGCTCCTAGATACGTTGACAAAAAAGATAAGTGATCTGAGCCGTTTTCAAACTGATCTTTTCAGGGCAGAACGATTCTCAACAATTGGTGAAATGTCTGCAAGACTTGCACACGACATGCGTAATCCTCTGGCAATCATCAAAAACACCATTGAGGTAGTAAAACTAAAACACTCGTCTAAAATTCCGCATGACTTGATGGGCATGTTTAGCGCCATTGACAAGGCCTCGTCCCGCATGGTGTTTCAACTAGACGAAGTACTGAATTTTGTTCGAACCTCGCCCTTGGAATGTGACGAGTACTCCTTATCCTCAATATTTCATTCTTCAATTGATAAAATTGTCGTTCCAGATCGAATCCACATTAATCGCCCACAAAATGACGTGCGTCTTTTCTGTGATAAGGAAAAAATCGAAGCTGTCTTCACAAACCTCTTGATGAATGCGATTCAGGCCATGGAAAATTCAGGGCAGATCACGGTACGCTTTTTTCAAAATAATGACACAATTACCTTTGAAGTTGAAGATTCAGGACCTGGAATTCAGGAAAACGTCCTTGATAAAATATTTGAACCGTTGTTTACTACGAAATCTTATGGGACCGGGCTTGGACTGCCTACTGTAAAAACAATCATCCAGCAACACTGCGGTACGATTGGTGTGAAAAATGCCCCGACTGTATTTTCGGTTTCTATTCCAAAGACATCAGACCCTTAAACACAAGGCAAGATTCAATAGCAAATCAAGTGTTACATGAAAAATGTTTGAAAATCTGTGGTTGATCCCGCTTGGCTTTGTGGCCGGAATTGTGGGCTCTATAGTCGGCCTTGGAGGCGGAATAATAATGGTACCTGTATTGACAATTCTTGGATTTTCTCACACTGTTACTTCAAGCAGCAGCCTTTTTGCCGCGTTTAGCAATTCTGTAGCATCTTCCGTATCGTATGCCAAACAAAAAAGAATCGATTACAAACTGGGCCTCATACTGGGACTGATGTCAATTCCTGGAACTATTCTGGGGGCACTCATGTCTTCTGAGGCATCCCCTGCAATGTTCAAAATGTTATTTGGCGTGGTACTGATTGCATCATGCCTGTATCTTTTTTTGAAGAGAAATATGGAATCAAAATCTGCCAACATGACGGCAAAATTGTTGGTGATCTCATCTGGGATAAGCTTCTTTGCTGGAGTGCTGTCTAGCTTTTTTGGAATTGGTGGAGGAATTGTTTTTGTTCCACTTATGATCCTTGGAATCGGACTCTCGGTAAAACATGCCACTGCCACCTCTCAATTTATTCTGATGTTTTCCTCAGCATCTGGAATGATTGCACATACTATGCTTGGTCATTCTGATTTCTCGTATGCCTTACTGCTTGGCATTGGAGCGTTTGCTGGAGGGCTAGTTGGCGCAAGAATATCTGTAGATCTCAAGGAAAACAGCATCCGAATTCTGATCTGTGTGGTGATACTTGCAGCTGCAATCAAACTATTCATTGATGCGATTGGGTCGTAGACACAAAACCAATTAAAAATATAACCCGGTCTGGTTAATCCCCCACATGGTAAAATTTGACGGAATCCGTATGCAGGAACTAGTTTCAGTACAAGACCCAGATAAGGACGGTGGAATCACACTCATCTTTCAGGATAATCGATCCCTGCAAATCAGAGTAAAGGATGGAAAGCTAGAAACCATCTCTATTCCAGAATAATCATCGCTTTGGATAACTCTGTATGATTGGGATTTTTATCTTGGCGGCTCTTTTTTGATTCTGTACAAGTTTTTCTTTGATATTACTACAA
>CAZCWI010000036.1:0-463 GCA_964502325.1 uncultured Candidatus Nitrosotenuis sp.
CAGGAGACGAAAGCTACTATAGGAACCTGAGCAACTATGCAAAATCAGTTGGCTTGTCCTTTACTGTTGGCAATCCTGGAACGGATACTGCGACTAGCTATGTGGGAACGATGGATAACATAGTAATCTACGAGACAGGCGGACTACCAAGTCTTAACCAACTCGGAGGCTGGCACACAAGCTACGACAAGAGCAACTTTTCATACCTTGCGTATGGAGTTCCAACTCTAGATGAGGCATTTGTAGTCAGTTCTGCAAACTATGTGTCATACATGTACATCACTAACGACAGCCTGTCAAATCCATGGGATTCGGTAGCACCGTATTTTATGGATAATGCAGCAGCATTAGATACTGGAATAATTACGCCTCCACCAGTACCAACTCCGACAAATATCGTTACCGTGCAATCAGTAGACCTTGCCGGCAGTCCAATCACTGGACTCTGGACAGAGATCTCAAC
>CAZCWI010000036.1:563-9193 GCA_964502325.1 uncultured Candidatus Nitrosotenuis sp.
CACCCAGTACAACGTATGTGTGTCAAACTATCAGCAATACACATTTGACCACTGGGAAAATGGAAGCACTAGCAACTGTACAACAGTCACACCAACACAAGCCACGACACTGACTGCATACTATACCACAGGAACACCAGTACCACCGCCAGTCCCAACAACTGCGGACATCACAGTGAAATCAGTAGACCTTGCCGGCAGTCCAATCACTGGACTCTGGACAGAGATCTCAACTGGAGACACTTTGGTTAACAGCGGCTACACTCCATTGTCGTACACTGCTACTACAAACACCCAGTACAACGTATGTGTGTCAAACTATCAGCAATACACATTTGACCACTGGTCCGACGGTAGTAAAAACAGATGCACAACAGTCACACCAACACAAGCTACGACATTGACTGCGCATTTCAAGACAGCAGTGACAATTAAGGTGCGATCCTTGGGCTTAGATAACAGTCCAATTACCGGTCTTTGGACAGAGATTTCCTCTGCAAGCAAGCTGGTAAAGGCAGGCTACACGACATTGTCATACGCAGGTAGTTCCGGCACAACATACAAAGCATGTGTCTCAAACTATCAAAACTTTGTCTTTGACCACTGGGCAGACGGTAGTACAAACAGCTGCAAAACAATCACACCAACAAAATCTACAACATTAACTGCCTACTATAGGCGTTAATCCAATCTTTTTATTTTTTTTACATACTGCACAAGATGAGCTGCATTTCTTACTGATGCTAACTCTTCTTTCGTAATGGAAAGATATGCCGCGTCAAACTTTTGATATGCCTCTTTTGTTGAAAACAGCGTCAGAACCATATCGTCGTGATCAATTTTGAACCCCTGGCAAGGCTCATGACTTCTGACTAGCACCCTTGTTTGAGTCGCAGCTAGGCATTTTTTTGAGATGTTTTTCCCAAAGTGCCTCCCAAAACCTCTTCTGGATTTGACCCAATCTAGATTGTTTGGTATATCTGATCTTGGATCATTCCACAACAACTCCTCTACAACTTTCTCATCAAGGCTGTCTTCATCTGCAACTGCATCATAAAATGCATCCTCACTAACGCACGTAGGTATGCCTCCATGAATTAACAGCAAATGCCCTTTGATGATTGCTACTTTGGGTAATAGTCTGAACAAAGAGAAAACCTTGTCATAAATCATGCCTGACATTTCCTCAAAGCGTCTGGACAGCTCGTCTGGAAAAGTATGCGTCGCGCAATAATACCTGTCTATTGCCTCATGATTGCCACACAACAAAATGACTGAATTGGGATATTCCCGCTTTAGATAGAATATTGTTCGTAAAACGCCTGCGGAATTGCTGCCCCTGTCAATATAATCACCAAGAAAAATCATCTTGTTATTTGGATACGAAAGAAATCTCTGATGGTTGATGTCTCGCATGATTGCACGCAATGACTCCATGTCCCCATGCACGTCCCCAATGACAACAAGGTTGTCTGGGGCCTGAATCTCTACTAGTGCGCCCCTAATGGTGCCGTTTTGTATGTTGCCGCTTTTCTTTTCATTTTCCAAGACCTTAATGGTGGCGTTTACCTCCTCGATGAAGGCGTCTGATTGTATCCGCGATGGACTCATCAAGTTGTCTGTTGGACTAAAATTGGCGCTTGGCTGATTAGATCTTTTGTTGATGACCTAGTTGTTTTGTCTGCTTCTTTTAGATCCTCTCGTTTGATCTCATCTAATATCTGAATGATCTCATTGCATCTTTTGCGAATTGTGATGGTGGTAAGATCTGTCGCAATTGCTATGCGGAGCTGCGTGGTCTGCTTGGTCTGGACCGATGCTAGGTAAAGTGCAGCTGCAGCTATCGAGATTGGCTTTTTGCCTGCAAGCAACGAGTTGGCACTAACCTTAGATAGGATCTCAAAGGCCTTTCTTTCAGTTTTACCACTCAACCCAGTCCTCTCTGCTATTTTTGATATGTGAGATATGGGGCTTGGCAGACCCAAGTTTATCTTCATGACTTTTAGTAGCATCTTGTGGTATCGCAAAACATTTTTCTTGCCTAACCCATCTACCATCTTTTCAATATCATATATTGAATGAGGAGTCTCAAACTCTTTACATGCGATATAAATGGATGCAGCTGCAATTCCGCTAATTGATCTGCCCCTGATTAATCCCAAACCAAATGCTTTTCTGTATATGTATGTGGCTCTTTCTGCAACCGATCCTTTGAGCCCAAGTATTTCGGTGATTCGACGAATCTCCCTTACTGCCCTATTCAAATTTCTCATCTTGTTGTCATTTGCTAACGTTATTCTGTCCAACTTCCTCATTCTTTCAAAGGATGAATTTCTGATCTGCTTTCCGTTTGCATCAACATTTCTTTCTCCGATAAAAGTTGGCAATGATATCTCATACATCATATTGTTTGCAAGTGATTCTATTACTGGCTGTCGCTCAATGTTTTTTTCTTGTACACATGTTACATTATGGAGTAATTCATCGCACGCGGGCATAACTACACCGCATTTGTTGCAAATTTTTTCATCAGTGTGCACATCAAAAATTAGTGTACCACTACACATTTCACATTTTGTTTGAATTGTTTCAAAATTATTTTTTGTTGACATGACTTGCAATCTTCTATTACTAGTTTTAAAACACTTTGCAAGATATATCACTAATAGTTCAAACTAGGAAAATTTGAGAAAAATTTACATTGAAAATCTTTGAGAAAAATATTCTATTGCGAATTGAGAGAAAACAAAATATTTTTGAATAAAACCTTAGTATGATTTTTTGTTAGCTGATTTGGGAGTAACTAGGTCACTTATCTCGCCATACACTTGCAAGAAGTGCAGTCCTCGCTCCGTTATTCTGTATAGTTGGGAGCCCTCCTCGTATTTTATTAGGTTGTTCTCTAGCAGAAACGACAGGTATTCTTTGACCTGGGTGTAAGACAGATATGCCTTGTACATTATTTTTGTCTTGGTGGCACCGCTTCTTGTTGCTTGAAGTATCATCTCAACAATTTCCGTTCTGCTACGGTATTTCATAATTATTCAAGTAGGTAAGATCCTATAAAAATAGTGTGGTACATTCTTCTAGTAGATCAATACCTTTTTGTCAGCGATCAAAACACGCTTCCTAAAATGTTTCTAGAATGATCTTCTGGTCATTTCTATGCAAATTCAGATAACCATTGAAAAAGAGTAACGGACGTTGAAAGTTCGCATTACTGCAATGATCGTATCTGTAATTTTTGTTTTGTTTCTAGTGGATTATCATGTGGTAAATGCTCAGATTCTGATTCCAGTCATTGATGCCAAAGACGACACTGCACAAACAAACGAAGACATCGCTGTGACTATCAATGTGATGGCAAACGATAGTTATGTTGGACTGAACCCGTCGATAAGTTCTGTGAGCACACCTCTCCATGGGCAGGCAGTTAAAGATGGTGACAAGATCAAATACACTCCAAACCCAAACTATTTTGGGTCTGATTCTTTTACGTACACTCTTTCCAACGGACTCCTCTCTGACACTGCAGATGTTTCCGTGACAATTATTTCTGTAAATGACAATCCAATAGCTGCAAATGACTCTGCCATAACAAATGAGGACAGTTCTGTAATTGTAAGTGTTCTTTCTAATGACCGTGACGAATCTGACAATGATCCGCTCACAGTTAATTCCGTAACGCCTGGCTCTCATGGTATGACTGCAATCATTGCGGGAAACGGAATCATGTATGTGCCAAATGTAAATTATAATGGGGCAGACAGCTTCAGTTACACCATATCTGACGGTAAGGGTGGCTCTGCTTCGGCCACGGTCTCTGTAACAATCAATCCGATAAATGATGTCCCAATAGCGGCAAATGATTCTGCGATAACAAATGAAGATGTCCCAGCTATAATTGCAATACTTTCTAACGACTCTGACGTTGATGGAGATCCTCTGACAATTAGTTCAGTTGGCACTTCTTTGCAAGGTACAGCTAGCGTCAGCTCAGATAATACCATACGATACGTGCCAAATGCTAATTTTAGTGGCCAAGCAAGCTTTGACTACACCATATCCGATGGAAAAGGTGGCTCGGCTTCTGCAACGGTATCAGTCACTGTAAACCCAGTCAATGATCCGCCAGTAGCCGCAGATGATTCTGTGATAACTGATGAAGACGTTTCAGCAATGATCAACGTGCTTGCAAACGATTATGACGTTGATAATGACAATCTAACAATTGCTTCAGTAACACAGCCGCGTAACGGAACTGCTGTGATTACTGAATCAGGCATACGATATGAGCCAAACCTTAACTTTGATGGGCAAGATTCGTTCACCTACACCATATCTGACGGTAACGGTGGCTCGGACACTGCAACAGTATTCATCACCATCAATCCCATATCTGATTTTGCAGTCATCAAAACCCAATCTGGCTTGGTAGGACTTGATCCACTAAACAATGAGACCCAAACAAGACAACAACTAGAGGCAGAGCAAGGTTTCTGGCACTATGGTGGCAGCGCATTTTCGTATTTCAATCCACCAGCTCCTACTGATCTCTTCAAGGATTCTGAGGGGCTGCACGTGGGAGTCAGTCCGCCAGTTAACGGCACCTATGCTGGATATTATGCTGTAACTGGCCCTGTTGATGCCAAACTATTTCACGCTGTGATAACTACACCGGTTAGAACCATATCTGGAGACTTTTTCCAAAACGGACTGTATGTGCAGACATGGGATGGGAGAATAAACTATGTCACATGTGTTTCAATCACAAGTACTGCCGGAACAAGCTGGCACATCGTTAGGACATTTGGAAACCTTGATCAAGCAACTGACTTCCAAGTATTGTGGTCTGATACGACACCGAACCAGCCGCTCACCAGGGACTGCACCATAATCACAAACGGCGACAACTATCTGAAGATGTATCTGGATGGGATCAAAGTGTATGAAAGCAACAACATTGATCTTCAGATGCCCGGACCATTCCTATACTTCTTAGAGCCACAAAACTCGCACGCACAAATGCTCTATGGGAAATACAAGGACTTTTACATGACAAAGAGCGAGACAATCAAAGTAACCGATGTGCCTGCCAGCGCATCAAGGGTAGATGTGGTGGATTCGTCTGGAAACGTACTGGCGCATGCTCAAATCTCAAATGGGACTGCGACACTTGATGTCGGCATGTATAACTTTCCGCTTGTATCTAGCATACGAATTTACGACATGAACAACATGGAAATGACTTCTACTGCAGCGAGCATCTTTGGAGGAGATGAATATGCAATCGTTCAACGATAGTAGCCTGCTGGTTGAATCCGAATCGTTTTTCACACACAAATGCTCGCTTTGTGAAAAAACAATGGACATCTCTGAAGGAGACATATTGTACAACTCAAAATGGTATCACGAGTCATGCTGGTCTGCAATAGAAAACGAGTCACAATCAGACCTTGAAAAAATTCTGTCGATGTTAGATTGATTGTCAAACACGCGTAGAATATCATATCAAAGTAAATTGACATATATTTAATAAATTCATATTTAGTACAATAAGTGTTAAGGAATAAAATGGTGCCGTAATAAATTGGAAAACATACCGTCTGAACTAGTGCAATTTGTCAAGCGCGATACCTATTCGCTACTAATCAAAGGTTATGCCGGAACTGGAAAAACCACGCTTGCCTTGACCATACTTCGTGCATTAAACATAAAAGAAAACTTTCAGTATATTTCAACTAGGATTTCACCAGATCAGCTGGTTCAGTATTATCCATGGCTTGGCCAGTTTTTTGACATTACAAAAAAGTCAGAACCTGCAGACGGGGAAGAAAATAATTCCGAAATTCCAATATTTGTCGATGCAAGACTGGACGAGCCGTCCTCAATGTTTGAGAGGATCACAAACCAGCTAATGGACATGAGGTCACCTATGATAATCATCGATAGCTGGGACGCAGTTGGCTACTTTATGGACAAGGAGGCATTGATGAATAATGCACGAGTACTGCAAACATGGCGTGAGAGGGCAAACGCAAAGATGATTTTCATAAGTGAAACGCCGACAGACACCACCTTTGATGTGTTGGTGGATGGAATTGTGGAGCTGCGGCAAAGGCACCATAATGATCGTCTGCTGAGGGAGATATTTTTCTCAAAACTGCGAGGAGTCAGAATAGATAGGCCATCATACGTATACACGTTAAACAACGCAGTCTTTCACAGTTTTGAACCATACAAAATATCTGAATTTGCAATAACTCCTGGCACTGCGGCAAAACAAACCTCGCATAGAAATACTTCATTGCTTGAAGGCCAACTTGTAAAAAGTGGGAATGCTGATCTGGATGATGCCGTCGGGGGCGGATTCCCGCTCAAGGGAAATGTGTGTATCAGTGTTGACTCCAACGTGCACAACAAGGTAGTTCTCGCTCTTTTGGGTCAAATCATTTCAAATTTCACGTCTACAGGAAACCATGCCTTATGTCAGTATTCGACTGAGACTGATTCTGAGTACCTGTCAAATTATCTAAAGACATCTGTATCAAAGCAAGATCTCTCAAACCTTGTCTTGATGAATCTGCCAGGTGATGGCAAAGCTGGCAAAAAAACTACAAAACCACAAAGACAATATCTATCCGAGATGGCTGCAAAAATAAAAAGTAAAAACCGTGACAAGTTACTTCTCTCAGTCATCTTTTCAAATACATCTGAATCTGTGAGAAATAATGGCAAATACCAAAACCCCCATCCGATCGGTGACTTGAACATTGTAGTGGACACTGGCCGTCAAAACGGAGCACGGGATCCGCTGTTTCAAAATTCGGACGTCAGCATTCGTTTTCTGGAAATAAATGGAACATTATTCTTACAATCTGACACGCCTTGGTCGCATCTATATGCAGTATCGATAGACAAAAGCGCTGGATATCCTACAATTAAGCTAGAGTCTTTGGTGTAAAAAAAATCCGTGGTTTTTATGTGCCAAACATTGTTCTAGTCTTTTAAACTAGAAGATTCTACCATACCATTTTATATTTTTTTAACGTGTTTGTAAAATGATTGGCTGCTGTAAATGAATTTGGATCATCAGAGTCGGAGTTAGATGACGAATTTTTAGAGTCAATACGACACAGAAAACAAACCGAGTTCGTAAATATCGCAGCACATGAATTCAAGGCGCCACTGCAAACCATTCTGACTTATTCTGAAATGCTAAACAAAAACCCGCAAAAGAGTGAATTATACGTGGAGCCGATACTTCGGAATGCAAAAAGGCTTCAAATGCTTACCCGCAATCTCCTAGATGTTTCCCGCCTAGAGAACCAATCGCTTAAGCTGAATGTGGAGACCTTTGATCTGACTGAATTGATATCGTGTGCGGTGGCCGATTTGGTTCCAAGCCTCAGCAAAAAATATCAAAACCTTACAGTAGTAAAACCAACCTCAACTGTTTTTGTGCACGCCGACAAGGAGAGGATCATGCAGGTGATTTGCAATTTATTGGCAAACGCAATCAAATTCACTACTGATGGTGTGATTTCAATTGGCGCAGACAAAAGGATCGAGCAGCATGAAATCGTCATATCCGTACAGGACAGCGGGCTTGGAATCGACCCCTCAATTCTGCCTCTGTTATTTTCAAAATTTGTTTCTACGTCGCCTGAAGGCTTGGGCTTGGGTCTTTTCATTACAAAAAGCATCATAGGTGCGCATGGAGGCCGCATCTGGGCTCATAACAATCCTGGAAAGGGCGCCACGTTTAGCTTTACACTGCCAATACAGCGTTAGATCGTCTCATAAAATAAAGTAAATATTCATAGTGCCCTATTGAAATATGATGAAAAAAAGAATTCTTGTTATTGACGATGAGCCAGACATAACTGCCTCGATAAAAAACGGTCTTACGCGAAACGGATTTGAGGTCACCACGTATAATGATCCTGTTTCCGCACTGGAAAACTACAATGTGGGTACGTATGATTTACTGCTTTTGGACATCAGGATGCCAAAGATGAACGGTTTTGAATTTTACAGGGAAATTAAAAAGAAGGGCGGGGATACTGCAAAAGTTTGTTTTTTTACTGCCTTTGAGGTGTACTATGATGAATTTAAGAAGATTTTTCCAAACGTCGAAGTAAAATGTTTTATCCGAAAACCAGTCACAATCAACGAGCTGGTATCCCATATCAATTCCGAACTTGTCAGTGTCTGATCACGGTATTTCTAAGATGCTTGGCTGCACCATTGTCGCAGCAGCCTCCTTTACAAGCTCTGGAAAAAACTGGGGCAAACCATAATACGAATCCGAATACACGTAAACTGTTCCAATTCCAACCTCTGCAGTTTGGTGTACCATTCGTACCATTTCAGAAACACTAAAGACATTTCCAAGTATTGCGCTTAATTTCTCTGGATTGATGTTTTTGTCTATTTCCATGTGGTGCGATTTGGATGATTCGAACTCGTATATGTTAGTCACATCTACCAAATCGTCCTCTATGTATTCGGAGATGTATGAATAATTGAATCCTGGATTTATGTAGACAATGCCGCCGAGACTGCGAACATATTCTGCATACTGCCTGAACTTGTCAATACTGTACACGCTTCCCTCATTATCAAAA
>CAZCWI010000036.1:9203-13503 GCA_964502325.1 uncultured Candidatus Nitrosotenuis sp.
TGCTTTGCAATGTGTCAAAAACATAGCCGAGTGTTTTGATGTCTCTTTTTTTCAGCTCTGCGATGATCTGCTGCCATTCTACTGATAGTGACTTGCCGCATGGTCCGCTACACGGATTGATGATTACATATTTGATGATCCCTGGATTTTTGTCAGCCTCGTCATACAGAACTTGCCAGTCGGGATTTGTTGTTTCAAAATATGGTACTACTATTACATGCATGCTGGAATCTGGCATGGCCTTTGTCGTCATTATCTGATTTGCGCCTTCCACCCCTGCAGAAAGCGTTTCCTGCAGGCTGATTTGTTCGTGGTTTGCCACTCTTTGCACGTCCTGCTCGTCTTTTTTTGCAGGGCTTGGCTGAAATTCTGGATAAAACCACTTTGCATATGAACCAAGAAGCAAGATTGCGATTCCTGCAAAAACAACAAGTGCGAAAAAACTGGCCGTTTTTCTCATTAACTTCTTACACTCAAATTATTTAAATTACTAATTGAACAATTTATCATACCTTGGAACCGTGTAAATTTTTCATGTTGAAATTTTACACTTGTTTGTTTTCTGCGCTCAAAATATGGTGATCATAGAACAATGTACCATATCATCTTATATTCTAGAATCTTCGTGAACATTACTATAGTATAATGTCACAACAAGCCTATAGACCAATGCTTAACATATACGATTTAGTAGATCGTGTACTCGATAAGGGGTTAGTCATTGATGCAAACGTTTCGGTTTCACTGGTAGGAATAGAGATACTCGTGGTACGAGCAAGAATCATCGTATCTGGTGTCGATACATTCCTTCGTTATGCATCTGCACTTGGACTAGCCGCCCCACCAGGAATACAATCTGCTACAAAGTAAAAGTGGAGAATAGCATTGGCGATATGTCTAGTATGCGGAAAATTTGAGGATGTAGATCTCAAAAAGGCCATGGGCAAAGGATGGGTCTTTTCAAAATGTCCAGAGTGTCAACGAGGTATACCACTTGATATACTTGCAGTTCATCTTGCAAGCACGATGCAGCTGGAGTATGCGGAAGGCTACTGTGAGAGACACTGGTTCAAAGACAGCGGCATATGCGGCTACTGTAAAATGAGACGCGAGGGTGTGAACGACATTGTCACTTAAACAGCTTACCAAAAAAGAACTAACAGTAATTGATCTTCTTGATAGGATTTTAGACAAAGGCGTTGTGATAAACGGCGACATCACTATTTCGATTGTCGGTGTGGATCTGCTTTCTTTGAAAATTAATCTAGTCATTGCGTCACTAGAGACTGCAAAACGATATGGGCTTGTGTTGCCCTGGGAAAAATGGGAAAAGGAACGCAAGGAACTGCCACCAAAAGAAGTAAAGAGGAAATGAATACAGTAAAAGCACAGCTAACTCCGCCCAGCAAAATTGAAGTGGATGGTGAGAAACTTCAAAAAGGCCTGACAAAACTAGTTTTGACCATCGTTGACATGCTGAGGCAAATTCTTGAAAGGCAGGCGCAAAGAAGAATTACGCAAGGAACCCTGACTGACCAGGAAGTCGAACGACTCGGTGTATCATTTATGCAAATAAAACAAAAGTTAGATGAGATTACAGACAAATTTGATCTCAAGCCAGAAGATCTAACTATGAATCTGAATCCTCTTTTGGATTCAAATCAGGCATCGCAAACCTCTCTAGTTGACCTAGTCGACAAGCTACTCGATAAAGGCACGGTGATAGGAGGCGAGATTACAATATCTGTTGCCGACATAGACCTTGTGGTCCTTAACCTAGTTGCAATGCTCTCGTCTGTGCGTCCAGTTCAGGACTCTGGTAGAACAGGCAAGGAGGCATCATAAATGACAAATGGCTTGTATCTTTACTGTATTGCAGACACTGAAGATACGTCAAAGCTGGGAAACATAGGGCTGTATGAAAGAAACGTCTACACAAAAAACTTCAAGGATCTAAGTGCAGTTGTAAGTGACATTCCGTTCAAAGAAGTACGTCCAAATGTAAATGAGATAAATGATCATCAGAGAGTTGTTGAGGCCTCACGAGAAAAATGGGCAACGCTTCCGGTGCGATTTGGGACCATATTCAAGAGCTCTGAAGGACTAGGGGAATACCTCACCAAATCGTACAAAGATCTCAGACCGAAGATTGCAAAATTACGAAACAAAGATGAATATGGGGTCAAAGTTATTTTTGATAAAGACGATTTCTCAAAGCTCCAGATAAAAGTTGATGACAACGAGGAAATTAGAAAAATAAAAAAGGAGATGGCTACTGCAGGCCAAGGGACTGCGTACTTTTTGAAACTTAGGATGGATGAGGCGCTACGAAACGAGGTGCTAAAAAAAATGGAAGAGATAAGCGGTGACGTTCATGCGCATCTTTCAAAGGTTGCCGCCGACAGCTGCGTCCTCCGATCAGAGCTTGCTCAGATAATAATGAACTCATCATACCTCATTGACAGAAACGAAAAAGAGAAATTTGATCTGGAGATGCGCAAAACTAAGGAAAAATATGAACAATATGGCATCCTAATTCATGTCAGTGGGCCGTGGGCGCCGTACTCATTTTGTTGAGGTGATCTGACATTCTTATCACGCTTTTGATAATGAAATTGACCTTTGATGGGATACTCAAGGAATGTAACCGACTTGTCAATGAGCAGGAACAAAGGGAGCGTAGTGCACACTTCAAGTCCAAATTGGCAAGGCTAGATATTGATTACAACAAAGGACTGATCGATACGCAGACTTACAACAAACGCCAGTCTGAAATTCTCAAAGAGCTTGATGGCCTCTCAAAACAAAAAATCGGCGATCCCGAAGGTAACACCTCAGTTGAATTCTGATGTGAGCGACTTGATGGATGAGATTGGCAAGCTGCTAGCCCAAGTCACAGAATCGCTTGAGGAAAACAAGCCTGTAGTCATTAACCGTAAAAGCTCCAGTATGGGATTTGACGTAACCACAAATCTTTCCATCAGGTTTGGACTTCTTGAATCACTTGGTGCAGACTATAAACAAGAAGCAATAGCACCACTTGTTGACGTGCTTGAAGATGATGCCAGCATCAAAGTAATAGCACTTGTCACTGGAATAGAAAAAGAAGACATTGAAACTTCAATGCGCGATGGGTTCATCGATGTCAAAATTAGAAAAGGAGACCAGACGATTTGCAAAAACATTCCATGCAACGTGCCCCCAAGCCAAGTTGCAATCAAATCTTTTAGCTACAACAACTCTGTTCTTGAAATCATATTTAGCAAGGAGAGGAAATAATGGAAATCCCATATGAGGAAAGACTAGTTAAGCATGCCGTGCTTGTCAACAAGATTCGCACCCAACTCCTTGAGCAAGCAGAGAAAACAAAGCAAAACGCCTTTGCCGCAAGGGATGCAACAGTTAAGCAAAGAGCGGAAACCATTAACAAAGTTAGAGAAAGTTTGAAAATAACCACCGAACTGATTAAATCTAAGCACGACGCAATCAGCCACAAAATAAACCAAGAGTCCATACACCGAGATGCAAACATTCGAGTGAACAGGGGTCTTGAGGCACTGGAAAAATTTATCCAAATCATCAGAGAAAGTGACATGGACTCTGAAATGTTTGAAAAGGCAATCAGGGATCCGATCATTTCAAAGACCCTCAAATCGGAAGCAAGAAAGGCATTTGCGTCTGATTTTTTCAAATCCCTTCAACAGCAGCTCTTGGTGCAAACTGAGTTTATCAACATCGCAGCACATGAATTGAGAACCCCGATCATGCCCATCTTGATGAACACTGAAATCCTTGAAGAAGAGCTTGGTGACAAATACGAAGAGGTCCGACTGATTGCAAGAAATGCCCGAAGACTTGAACGCCTCACCCAAAACATCTTAAATGTTGCAAGAATCGAAAGCGGCACGTTAAAACTAAGCAAGGAGCGCTTTGACCTAAACAAAACCATAGCCGACATCATAAAAGACGAAGCCGCAAAACTAGAAAACAAAAAAGTCCAACTGGTACACAAGACGAGCAACGATGAGATCCTAGTTTATGCCGACAAGGACAGAATAATGCAGGTGATCTCGAATCTTCTGAGCAACGCACTAAAGTTTACTACGAATGGTACTATCACAGTTAGCACAAAAATTGTCGATGATTATGCAGTTATTGATGTAATTGACAATGGCGCAGGAATATCTGCCGAAATCCTACCTTTGTTATTTTTAAAATTTACGACAAAATCAAACCAGGGAACAGGGCTTGGGCTTTACATTTGCAAAAACATAGTCGAGGTGCACGGTGGTAAAATTTG
>CAZCWI010000037.1:0-13037 GCA_964502325.1 uncultured Candidatus Nitrosotenuis sp.
GCAAAAAAATCAACAAATCTACTTGGCCACGAATTTCACTATTCTGAGCTCAGGTCAGTTCCAAAGGACTCTAGATTTGCTTATGAATTATCCATTGGTGTTGGAATTAACGGCAAAAAGGATGGCTTGCTTGAATATAGTACGCTTGCCTCATACATGCACCTTTATTTTGATCGGAATAACTATTCGGCTAATTTTGTTAAGAATTGCATAAAGTTCTCAGCCAGATGATTCCCGTATAATTTTAAAAAGTGCATTTATTATTGCAGCTGCACAGGGAGAACCGCCCTTTCGTCCCTTGTTTGTTATATATGGCAGATCAATAGTTTGCAGCAGATCTTTTGATTCTGCAGCAGATACAAAGCCGACCGGCACACCAATTACAAGTTTTGGCCTTGTAACTTTTTCTTTTATCATACTAATCACTTCCAAAAGTGCAGTAGGTGCATTTCCTATCACTACGACACTGTCATTCATTTCCGATGCCCTCATTCGCATGGCTGTCTGAGCTCTAGTCTTGTCTAATTTCATAGCTTCTTTTACCACTGCGGGATTTGATATGTCGCAAATAACATTTGTTTTAAAATCGTCAAGATTTTTTTTATTTAATAGTCCGATGATTCCATTTACGTCAATTATGATGTTTTTGCCTCCCCGAAGTGCTTCCAGTCCATTCTTTACTGCATCTTTGTGAAAAATCATCCCGTTTTTCCCTGCAAAATCAAAGTCCGCAGTAGAATGTATTATTCTCCTTACTATCTGCCATTCGTGCCCTTTGTATGAATGAGGACCAATCTCTCGCTCAATAATTTCCATACTCTCATCTTCTATGGATTGGCCTTTCCTAGTTTGCATTCTCTACCTCTTGGGCTCTTTCTAAAATCAAATCTACCATTTTTTCGTCAACCCCTATATGTTCGGTAATGTAGACCTGTTTTAATTTCGCTTTTTCCAATGCCGGCCTAAGATCCTGATTGATATCAGTTTTAACATGGGCACCCTCATGAAGAAAATAAAACACTATTACCAAGACTTGTGGGCTGTTTTTCTGCGCACTTTCAATTCCTGACGCTATGTCTGGCTGCTCAATTTCTAGGAAACAACGATCAACATTTCTGTAGATTTTTCTCATGCCGTCAACTATGTAGTTTATTGAAATCTGGGCATTTGGATCCATGCTTCCGTGACCGATAATTAACACATCAACGTCTTTTTTTGGAATATCCACATGATTTTTCTTCAAGGCAGCAGATATTCTGCTGTCTACCAACTCGAGTAGTGTCTTGTGCATACTCATGGGCTTTGTTATTAGAAATTTTATCTTAGTTTTAGTCTGAAATTTCATTGCCTCAGTTACAGCTGCCTTGACTTTTTTGCCTGGGTACAGAAAGTAGGGAACTATGGTTAGTGAGTCTATTTCTTGGTTTAGGCATTTTACAATTCCGTCCTCTATGTAAGGTGGTACCACTTCCAAAAAGCAATATTCGGAAAAAACATAGTTGCCTTTTTCCTTTACTTTTAAGCAAATCTTCTCAAGCTCTTCTTCGGCTTCTCTTTCCTTGCTGCCCCTATCAATTAACAATAAACCACGTTTCATTTTTCAATCCTTGCTATGGCAATGGTGAGATCTGGCGGAAATTTCTGCTTTTCAACAACAAGACTTCCATTGGAACTTAGTATCGATGATGCCTCAGACACGCTTGCCGTGCCCTCAAACGCTTCAACCATAACTGAGGGGTTTGGAATTCTGACCTTTGCCAGATCTTCTCTTTCAAAATATTCGACGGGAACCCCAAATTCTTTTGCAGTCTCGATTAGGCTGCTGATATCCTGAGGTTTTTTTATTGACGCAAATTTTGCAACTGCCTTAGGACTGAGATTAAATTTTTCTAGGCACGTATTCAGGCTTTCCAAGATCTTTTCTTTTGTAGTATCCCCATGCAGCCCGATTCCAACGACCAATGTTTTTGGCCTATAAACCACTGCATTTTTTAAAATCTCACCAGTAATTTTTTTGTCAGTTATTATCAAAAACCCTTTAGAATCTGATTTCTCTAGTTTTTCAAATGTATCGTAGACTGTCACATTTTTTGGCAGGTCTCCCTCCCACCAATTTCGTTCTCCTGCATCTTGGTAAACTCCAATTTTCTCCTCATTTACCATAAATGCGCTTATCTTTGTCACAGTAGAATCATCATCTATACTCCATCCAAACTTCCTGCCTACCAAGTCTACCGGAATTGTTTTGTTCACATCCGCAGCCGTAGTGATCACTGCAGTCGAGCCAAGTTTTTTTGCAAGCTCGTTTGCAAGCTCATTTGCCCCCCCCAAATGCCCAGATAACGTGCTTATGACAAAGTTTGCCTTATCATCTATTACAATTACAGCAGGATCTGTTTTTTTATCTCCAAGATATGGTGCAATTAGTCTAATCACTGCACCCAATGAAAATATGCAAATTACTGCATCACTACTTTTGTAAAGTTCCGCAATCTTGGCAGTTGTAGTTTCATCATACCAATTTGCATTTGTGGTGTCAGCAAATTTTGATGGTGCAAATATCTCACACGTGGGAAAAATCTCTTTTATTGCAGATGCGATCTTGATTCCGTTTTTTGTAATTGCAAGAATTGTCGTTTTTTCCATAAATGGTCTCTTTTCTCGCTCAATAAAATTTCTTAGGATGAATTATACCTTCCAAGTATTTTGCCGTCAAAATCAAAAAGAATCACGTCCAATTCTACCTTGTCTTCAGAATACTGCCGCATTTGTTTATACACCTTGGCGCAAACCGCAGTAAAAAATCCCTCAACATTGTTTTCAATAATTATCTCTTGTACATGTCTTGCAGTATTTGCCTTTCTTATCTTTTCAAGTATTGTCTGATCTGTAGTCAAAGTGCCAGCTATTTTGGCAAGAAAATCCATATCTACTTTGGATCCTTTAACGTGAGTTTGTTTGACGCCTGCTGCCATTTTTGCCAGTTTGCCAACAAAACCCGCGACATGCGCCTTCGGTATTCCTTTTTTTGCGCATTGTTGGATGGTGTATCCTGAAAAATCACCCATTTGAACAAAGCAATGATCCGGCAAGTCAAACTCTTTTCTAGAAAACTCCTCACTTCGTCCGCCCGTGGTCAATACGACAGTATCGTTTTTCATTGCAATTGTAACGTCTAGGCTTTGTCTAATTGAAGCAGCAAATGACGCTGTGGAATAAGGAATTACTATCCCAGTTGTTCCCAGAATAGATATTCCTCCCAAAATACCAAGCCTTGGATTATCTGTTTTTGTTGCAATTTCCTTTCCCTTGGGAACAGAGATAATTACACTGATTCCATTTTTTATAAGAACATTTTTTCCAGCTAGGGTCAAATTTTCAATCATGATTTTTTTAGGTGTTGGGTTAATTGCGGCACTGCCTATTTCCAAACCAAGGCCTGGCTTTGTTACTCTGCCTACCCCCTCACCACCATCCATCTCAATCTGTCCTATTTTGTTCGTAAAACTCAGATCTGCGATAATCTCTGCACCATGTGTTACATCCGGATCATCACCACCATCTTTTATCACCGAACATCTGGCGGAAGTAGAATCAAACTTACAACTTGATATCTTGATTGTAATTTTTTTTTCTTTTGGTAACAAAACTTCGACTGACTCGATTTTTTCTTGATTTATTATTGCAAGTAACGCTGATTTTGCAGCTGCCGTAGCAGATGTGCCGGTTGTAAAACCTGTCCGTAGCTTATCTCTTGGTTTTTCTACGTCGCTCACAAACTGACATGTTATTTTTATGTAATAACTCTTCTTAGATTACTTTAAAATTTCTGAAAGAATTATCCATAGTGCCATTGCCACAAGACCGCCGTAAAGTAGGACGTGTGTCATTTTATGGGAAACAGGCTTTTCCGTATTGTGAGTTTGCGGCTCATTAAAATTTGCGCCAAAATTGCGAGTAAATTCCTCAAAATTAGCCTGGCGATTAAACCTAAAATCATCATTTGCTTTTTTGTCGTAAAAATTCCAAAAATCCGCATGTGCGGCCGCTGCGTCCTTGTGTGAGGCGTTGCTTCTTTTTTGTTCCTGTTTTAGAAACTGGTATGCCTCGGTAATTTCTTTGAATTTTTTATCTGATTCTTTTTCCTTGTTCCTGTCTGGATGATATTTTAATGACAACTGTCTATATGCATGTTTTATTTCCTTAAGTGAAGCGCTTTCATTCAAGCCAAGAGTCTGGTAGCATTGTAATGCATCCAATGGCTGATTTTGGTAATACACATTTAAAATTATACTGGTGATGTGATATTTGTGGAAGAAAAAAGATTACAAATAGCTATTACTGGAGCTAATGGATTTGTTGGAAGTAATGCCAGAGAATTTCTAAGTAATAACAAGGCATCAATAATCAGTTTGACAAGAAACAAACATCTGCCCCTCAAATGTGAAACAAACATCTGCTATTCTGATCTTGATCAGAAAAATCTTATTTCCAAACTAAAGAACTGTGATGCCTTGGTGCATCTAATTGGTCAAGGAACACAGAGCGTTGATACTACTTATGATGATGTCAACGTCGAATTGACAAAAAAAACTGTGAAACTATGCAAGAATGCAAAAATCAGAAAAATTGTTTACATAAGTGGTTTTGGCGTTAACCGATCAACTACATTTGGATATTTCATCTCAAAATTCAAAGCAGAACAAGAAATAATCAAATCCGGTCTTGATTATACGATCTTGAGAGCATCATATATAATTGGAAATAACGATCCGCTGACAAAAAATCTGAATGAGCAGATCAAAAAGGGCACAATAATAATTCCTGGCTCTGGATCATATAGACTACAGCCAATATCTGTTAATGATGTAACAAAAATAATTCTTATCTCTATAACTGACAAAAAATTCTCAAATAAGATCGTGGATCTTGTGGGTCCTCAAACCATAACCTTTGAGAATTTTGTAAGGAAATTCGCCAGGAAAAGAACTAAAATTAAAAAAATTAATCTAGAAGAAGCATACCATACTGCATTAAATCGACCAAAAAAAGCCGTTTATGGATTAGATGACTTGAACATACTTGTAGGCGATTTTATTGGAAGCCACAAAAAACTAGAGCGACTATGCGGCTTTAAACTCACGCCGCTAAAAGAAATTCTATAATCCTGCTGCCTTTTTTAGCAATTCTGCCTTGTCAGTTTTTTCCCAAGGAAACAAAATATCAGTTCTTCCAAAGTGACCATATGCCGCGGTGTCTTTGTAAATTGGTTTTTTGAGATCAAGCTGTGATATGATGGCCCTTGGCCTCATATCGAAATTCTTTCTAACTATGTTCTCGATATCCTCTTCTGGCATTTTACCTGTGCCAAAAGTGTTTACCATCAATGAAACTGGCTCTGCAACTCCGATTGCATATGCAACCTGAACTTCGCATTTGTCTGCAAGCCCTGCTGCAACAATATTTTTTGCAATGTATCTGCACATGTAGCAAGCCGATCTATCAACTTTTGATGGATCCTTTCCAGAAAAGGCACCTCCACCATGTCTTCCCATTCCACCATACGTGTCTACAATGATCTTTCTTCCGGTAAGACCAGCATCACCTGGGGGGCCGCCTATCACAAAACGTCCAGTTGGGTTAACGTGAATCTTTATCTTGTCATTCCACCACTTGCCGCATACTGGTTTTATCACTTTTTCAATTATCTGGTTTTGAATATCGGAATTTGTAATATCTGGAGAATGCTGGGTTGATATGACTATGGTCGCAATTCCTTTTGGCTTGCCGTCTTCGTATTCTATGGTCACCTGCGATTTACCATCAGGCCTTACCCAAGCGAGCTCATTACTTTTGCGCAATTCTGCCAGCCTTCTTGTTAGTTTATGCGCAAGAAGAATTGGTAGCGGCATTAATTCGTCAGTCTCATTTACGGCATAACCAAACATCAGTCCTTGATCACCTGCTCCCTGATCCTTGTTTTCAGTAGCGGTAACACCCTGAGATATGTCTGGACTCTGCGCATGTAATGAAACTAGTACACTGCAAGAGTCTGCGTCAAAACCAAATTCTGGTTTGTCATATCCTATTTCTCTTATGGTTTTTCTTATTGTATCTTGAATGTCAAATCTTGCCTTTGAAGTAACCTCGCCGGCAACTATGACGACACCCGTAGTTGTCATAGTTTCTATAGCGACGCGAGAATCTGGATCCTGTCGAAGAAATTCGTCTAATAATGCATCTGAAATCTTGTCACAAATCTTGTCAGGATGACCTTCTGTTACTGATTCTGAAGTAAAAAGAAAACTTCGCGGCATCGGAAATCTGACCTATAGTTCGTTTTCTAATCTGATAAATAATACGTGATTTCCTCTTACGATAACTCTGCCATAGTTTGCAGATACTTTTCCATCATGAAGTTCTTCTGCGTCTGTCATGATCAAATTCATGTAGGAATCAACGTTATCCATTTTACCCTTGTACTCTACTTCGTTCTTTAGTCTAACTGTGACTTTCTTTTTTGTATTTTTTTGAAGAGTTGTTAGTGGTTTCTTTACGCTTGTTTGTGACAATGGTTGTTCTCTTGTTGATGCTAGCTTGATAACCGGAATAAAAGCCTTGCCTATCTTATTATATCAATATTAGATTTGTTTATTTTTCTACTTTTTGAGAGTTCATCATACATGATATCAACTGGACTGGAGAGATTAGATGAGTTACTGGGTGGCGGAATAAAGAGTGGAATAATTACGGATATCTTTGGCGCAAGCAGTACCGGAAAAACCCAGATGGTATTGCAAATAGCGGTAAACTGTCTTTCACAGGGCGGCACCATATTGTACCAAGACACAACAGGAAATTTTAGGCCTGAAAGACTGCTAGACATGCTAAAACCAAAAGAACTCGATGCGGCGCTTCTTGACAAAATTACGGTTGGCAGAATCACGAACACTCAAGAACAGTTCACCGCAATATCAAAAATAGGACAATCTGATTTTTCACTAGTCATAATTGACAACATAACGGATCTGTTTTCATTTGAATACTCCAAGGAAGACCAAATCTTGGAAAAAAACAAGCGATTCACCAAATACATGAAACAGCTAGCCACCGTATCGCTTGAGAAAAGAATCCCGATAGTTGTAGTAAACATGATTAGAAAAATTAACGACATCGAGCAAGAAAACCTTGATTCAACCATGAGTCTTTTTACACACATCAAAATCAGGCTCTCAAAAAAATCAACCAACTACATGGGCGAAGTGTTTCCACATTCTGGGGAAAATCAATTCTATTATAATATTGAAAAAACTGGATTGACAAGCTCGACTTAACCTATTTAACTATGAGAGTTACCTAATCCGTTATGGCAGGAATCTTTGATTCTATTCCAATTATAACTGTGGTTTTGTTTGCAATTGGAGTTATTGGAATAATTGTATATGAACGAGCTAAATCAAGAAAAGACACAGAACAAACAGCTTGATTCTATACTGGCCAAATTTAGTTCCTTAGGATTTGCGCAACTCACAGAAATTCAAAAAAAAGCAATACCGCTAATACTTCAAAAAAAAGACTCGCTCATAATCGCGCCAACGGGATCAGGAAAAACAGAATGCTCGGTAATCCCAATCTTCTCATTTATTGGAACCTCAAAGCTTGCTGGAAAAATAAAAGCGCTATACGTAACGCCGTTACGGGCACTAAATCGTGATGTATTTAAGAGAATAATTAGATATGCAGAATCTGAAAACCTTACAATAGAAATTCGGCACGGTGATACATCGCAAGCAACCAGAAAAAAAATCTCTACTGCGCCGCCTGATGTCTTAATCACAACGCCTGAGACGCTTGTGATTTTACTAACCCAGCAAAAAATGCTAGATGCGTTATCCGAGCTTGACTGGATCATAATCGATGAAATTCATGATTTATTGTCAAATGAACGCGGCTCGCAACTGTCACTTAGCCTTGAAAGATTGCAGATTAACTCAAAACACCACATTACAAGAATAGGCCTTTCTGCAACCGTGGGCAATACTGTGGATGCTGCAAAGTTCCTAGTTGGGACGAAAAGAAAATACGAAATAATCAAAGACGAAACAATAAGAAAATACGATGTCGAAATCAAGCACGTAGACGGGACAATTAGCGACGTAGCTGACTTTATAGTTGATTACCTAGTCAAACTGAATCTTGACTCGCCAGTTCTTCTTTTTACCAATACCCGCGGCGAATCCGAATTTTTGGCGTCAATACTTAGGGAAAAGTCTCCAATAAACGTAGAACTCCACCATGGATCGCTATCGCAACAAGTGCGTGAGGAAACAGAAGAAAACCTCAAGGGCGGCAGATCCCGCCTCGTGGTATGCACGTCATCTCTTGAGCTTGGGCTGGACATAGGCTCAGTGGAACTAGTCATGCATTATGGTTCCCCAAGGCAAGTATCGAAATTTATGCAAAGAATAGGAAGAAGCAAACACAATCGTGAATCATCTGCCAAAGGAATCATCATAACTAACAATGTAGATGATGAGCTGGAAACAAAGGCAATTCTAGAGCGAATCCAGGAAGGCTCGATTGAGGATCAACTAATCCATGACGGTTCACTTGATGTGCTGGCACACCACTTGGTAGGCCTTTCAATGCAATTGGGCTCAATCACCGTTGAAAATGCGTTTAATTCGTTTACTCAATCATATCTTTTCCGAAACCTGACAATTGATGATCTAATCAGCGTACTGGATCTGCTTGATTCTAATTATTTGATCATGTTTGATAAGGAAAAAATGACCTTTAGAAAAACCGGACGATGTTTCAAATATTATTTTGAGAACCTCTCTACCATCCCTGACATATTAAAATTCAAAGTACTGGATACCATTTCTAAAAAACTAATCGGAAGCTTGGATCAAAGGTTTGTCGGAGACTTTGGAGAAGCTGGAAACATCTTTGTTCTACGCGGGACGCAGTGGAGAATTATCAATGTGGATGAATCTGGACTTAAGGTAAATGTTGAACCGGTTCGTTCTGGCGGAATAACCGTGCCGTATTGGGAAGGAGAAAACATACCTGTGGACTATAGGACTGCGTCCAAGGTGGGGCAATTCCGTACGAGAGTCAAGTCCGGCTTGGTTAAGCTTCCCGATAATGTGATTACGAATCTTGACCTGCCAATTATTCCAGACGAAAAAACAATAGTGATTGAATCGGTAAAAAGCCAAGGCTCAATAGTTATGCATTCTTGTTTTGGGACAAAAATCAACGCGACCATATCGACGCTTCTCTCTTCAATGTTGTCATCAAAAACCGGATTTCAGGTAGAGTCACGCTCTGACGCATATCGAATAGTCTTGTCATCAAAAGGTAGAAGGCAAGAAAACCAGATACGAGAAACACTAAGCGACAATTATGATCTGCATGAAATCGTTACTGCGTCCCTGAATGGAACACACAATGTAAATTGGAGAACATGGAATGTTGCAAAAAAGTTTGGCATTGTTGGACGTGGCGCAATATATGATAAAAAATCGGCACGATTTCTCTTTGACAGATATTCAAAAACCGCACTAGTCAAAGAGGCACTGCGTGAGCTTTTTCACGACAAATATGACTTGGAGGGATCTAAGAAAGTTTTAGAAAAAATCCAAAACAAAACAATCACAATAGAATGGTTTGATACAAGCAGTTTCTCCAAGCTTGCGACTCCAATACTTGATCACACTACGAAATATTATTCATCGCCAACAAGCATAGACAAAGGGCTGCTTGATTTAGTAAAGAATCGATTACTCAAGACACGGCACCGATTGATCTGCGCACGATGCGGGAAATGGGAAAAGGTAATAGAAACAACGGACATTGAAAAAATGCCGTTCTGTCCCTACTGCAAGGGAAGACAAATCGCAACTACATTTTATTCTGACTATGATCTTGGGAAAATCATACAAAAAAAATTCACAGGCAAAAAGATCTCATCTGAGGAAAATCACCGATTTGAACGAGCCTGGAAGACGGCGTCGCTTCTTGCAAATTTTGGCAAAACTGCGCTCATTGTTTTATCTGGATATGGGGTTGGAGCAGACACGGCGTCAAGAATACTGAGAAATATGATCGACGAGGAAAACCTATACCGACAGATATACGAAGCCGAAAGGCAGTATGTGATGACTAGGGGTTTTTGGGACTAGTTTTTCTTTTTAATTGTGGAAAACGGGGTGACAAACAGTTCTGTTCTTCCCTCTAATCCTGGCTTTGCGGTAACTCCTGTGACTGAAATTATCTCACCTATCGAACACTCGTCTAGAAGCATTGCCTGATTTCTCCACCCCTTTATCCAAATTTGGCCCGTGTCGTCTTCGATGAACATTTCTGAAAGCGAAATCGACTCGCCTGCTTTTGTTTGCACGTTACGTCTTTCTGGGGCCTTTAGTATGATTGCCTCAATGCAGTAATAGTTGTTGTCTGGCTTTACGTTTACAATTTTTGTTCTGAGATCTGATATTTGAGGTATGTCTTCCCCCTCAATTTTTCGTACAAAAGAATCTGAATCAATAGTAATGTTGTTGCCGTACACCTTGGAAGGCATGCACTCAAGCGTGTCGCCCTGACTAAATGTTCCCATGACATTTGCGGTATCAACTATGTGAAAGAGTTGTTTTTCCTTGTTGACTCCAAGAATCATGGTGTTTCCATTTTCGCTTTTTGCAGTCGAGAGTATTCTAAAGGAAATTGGCTGCACCTTTATGTCCGCTATCTCAAGTATGGTTGACTCGTTTCCATGAATTTCCAATTCCTGCTGGTTTAGCTTCGCTTTGACTCCCAAGAGCCTAGCTTTTGTCTGTGGCGGTATGACCTTTGGAATCTCTGATTCGTTTTTGTTCCACATTACAACCCTGACTGAGCGGCCGTCTTTTCCCTGCAGTCTGAATCGTAATGAGTTGCCTTGTTGGCCGCGGACGTTTGTAAATTCAGAGTAGTTAATGCTGCCGTCAATTATTCCGGAAACGATGATGTTCTTTTCTCCTTCCTTCACCTCGCTAACATCCTTTGTCAAAGAATCAAGCGATGGAATACTGCTTTCTGCGTCTGCAATTTCTATGGTGGAGCCTGAACCAATATTGATGGTTGGCTCTCCATTGAGGTCGGATTTTACATAAGCCTTGATTATTTTTATGAGATTTCCTGGCTTTAGGTTGACAATGTCAGGCAGATTGGCCTTTTCGTCCCACATCTTTACTGTGACTGCCGAATCGTTATCGTAAACAGTCATGTTTCTAAGCATGAATTGTGAGCCGTCCTTTCTTGAAAACTGCTTTGCAGGTGATACGTTCAGTACTCTGGTTTGGAGGGTTACCTCTTTTGCTCCCGCATACAGGTCTTTTATGCTAATTTCGCTTTTTACCGGTTCGGATATTGCCACGCCGAGATCGGAGGCAACCAAAAATAGCGCACCTTGATCCGTAAGGTAGCCTGCACCGATCTTTTCCTTTTTCTGTGCGATCATATTTTCAACGTCGGATTTTGACAATTCTGGTTTTTGTTCAAGAAGCTTAGTCATCAATAAATCAAATTCAGTCAAGTTAATTTCTAATAGGAAAATCTCTTAATAAAAATTTCATTAATCTAAATTAGAGAGGCGATCTGAAAAAAAACAGTGTCAGCCATAACTGCAAGATCGCTCTACAAGTCATATGGATCCATTCCTGCAGTGGATGGGATAGATCTGGATGTGCGATCAGGCCACATCTTTGGATTTCTTGGCCCAAATGGAGCAGGCAAATCAACCACAATCAAGATACTTACCACGTTGATTCCGCCAACATCTGGAACCGTCGAGGTACTTGGTATTAACGTAGTAAAACAACCGCTGGAGATTAGAAAGAGGATCGGAGTTGTTCTGCAACAGCCAAGCTACGAGCCGAATCTTTCAGTAGAAAAGTCGCTTGAAAAATACGGAATGATGTGGGACATTGACAGAAAAACAAGAAAAGAAAGATCTGAGGAACTGATTGATATTTTTGACCTAAACGAAATCCGAAAAAGAAAGAACGAGGATCTATCGATTGGCCAAAGACGCCGAGTCCAAGTTGCACGCGAGTTCATGCATGAAATGGACCTGTTGTTTCTTGACGAACCTACGGTAGGCTTGGATCCAACTGCAAGGAGAAAACTACTTGACTATCTGAAAAGCAAGGTAAAAACCGGTCTTACCATTTTTTATACGACTCACGTCTTGACCGAGGCAGAATACCTGTGTGATGAAATAGCAGTAATAAACAAGGGGAAAATTCTGGCAGTGGACTCTCCAAATAATCTCAAAAATACGTTTGGGCAAGAAAAAACCATTACGATTCACCTCTCAGAAAGGCATGACAGGCTATCCAAACTCCTGTCAGGCATAGCTGACTGCGTAATTGATTTTAACACAGGCACAAACATAACCATCCAATCAAGCAAATCCGAAGTCGTCCTGTCGCAAATTCTTCAAATTCTAATTGAAAACAATATTTCTGTAGAAGACCTCTCGGCCATTCCTACAACGCTTGAAGACATATTTCTCAAGATGGTAAAGGACTCAAATGCACCCAACAATTAGACTGATCGTCAGAAACCTGACGATTTCCATAAATCCCGGCTTTCTTGTATGGCAGGTAATCTTTCCAGTGATTTACATATTTGTTGCAGGCTTTGCGTATACTGCACTGATCAAGTCAGTACCGTTTGGAAATACCACCCTTGACTATCCGGCATTTATTGCATCTGGGATGATTGGGTTTAACATTATGAACAGCACTCTTGTTTCTGGCATAATAATTTGGAACGACAGAAGGCATGGTATGTTTGAGCAAATTTTGGTTGGGCCATTCACACGAGCTAACTACATTCTAAGCAATGTATACACTATTGGCATAGTTGGCATAATCAGTGCGGCACTGATTACAGCAATTGGATTCCCTCTGTTTTTTTCTTTGGTTCAGTTCAATGCGCTTACCATACCGTTTCTGATTTTTGCATCGATAACTGGCTCCATTTTG
>CAZCWI010000038.1:0-12843 GCA_964502325.1 uncultured Candidatus Nitrosotenuis sp.
CGGATTTTGTCAATTACTTGCTCATCAGTGACACCGTCGCCTATTATTCCGGTTGCCAATTCGTCTTGTGACGGAAAGTCGATGCCGGCGTAGCACGGATACTTGATTGGAGGATACGTGATTAGCATGCTGATTTTTCTTGCGCCTGCTCTCCTTAGTGCCTTTATGATTGCCTTTGAGCTCGTACCACGGACGAGGCTATCGTCAATTACAACCACGTGCATTCCGGAAATGATTTCAGTAATTGGTATGATCCACCGATTTATTTCAACTCGGTCGCTTTGGTGCGGTTCTATGAAACTACGCAGTGGCCCTTTTTTGCTATACCTATCCTTGAGCAATCCTTCATCAAATTGGATTCCAAGTTCTTGCGCGTATCCAAGTGCGGCAGGCCTTGCAGAGTCAGGGACCGGTATCACCAAGTCTGCGTCCTTGATTGGAAACTTTTTGGCTAGAAACTGGCCAATTTTCTTTCTTGCAACATAGATGTTTGTTCCCTCCATTCTAGATGTCGGGTGCGCAAAGTATGTGAACTCAAATGAGCAGTGCGCGTGCTTTTTTTCTTCTGAAAACATTTCAGACTCCATTCCAGAATTGCTAAACTTCAACAGTTCCCCTGGAAGAACGTCGCGGACAAGTTTTGCGCCAACGGCAGTTATTGCAGACGACTCGGATGCGACAATTGTCACCTGCCCGTCTTCTTTTGAGCCAAGAACCATCGGCCTAAATCCGCGCGGATCGCGTGCCGCATATACGGCATTATCGTCAGATACAAAAGTAAAGCAGTATGAGCCGGCCATCTCGTTTTTTAGAATAGACAGTGCGCTTCCAAGCTTGCCGTTTGTGGACATTAGTGAAACCAGCCTTTGTGCGGCAACCAGAGTGTCGCTTGCGTTCTGGGGCGTAAACGTGCATCCCCCAACTAGGTTTGCAAGCTCTGCAACATTTGCTATTGTTCCATTGTGGGCAATGCACAAGTCCTTGACCTTTAGCGGCTGGGCATTTTCCAGATTGCTTTTTCCAACAGTTGAATACCTTACATGTCCTATTGCCGCAGGAGACGCATATTCTTCTGTGATCTTTTGGTATTCGCCTGATGCCCCAGATACAAGCCCCAGTCTTTTGATTGGTGCTTTATTTGGAATTGCGATTCCCCACGCCTCTTGGCCACGGTGTTGCAGCGCACGTAATGCGTCAATTACCATTGGGATTACGTTTGTTCCGTCTCTGCTGAAAATTCCAACTACGCCGCAGTTTTCTTTAACCATGCAAAACCAAATCCTTCAGTGAATTAAACCACTTGTCATGTGCTTTATCAACGCTTAGTTTTACAATTACCTTTTTGCTTTTGGAAAACACGATGCTTTTTCCCTCAAACTTGCCAATTATGCCAAAGGTTACGCCATTTGCTCGAAGATAGTTCAGCACCGCGTCAAGGTTTGATTTTGATACAGACAACAAGTATCTAGAATGACTCTCGGAAAACAAAACCTTGTCATCGGCCAGTTTTGACGACGGCACGTTGTCAACAGACACTACACAACCAATACCGCTAGTCATGGCAATTTCAGATACCGCGATTGCCAGTCCGCCCTTTGAGCAGTCGTGTACGTTTTTTGCCCACTCGTTTTCAATTATGTGCAGTATGGATTCCATGTTCCGTTTTGATTCGGCAAAGTCAACTACCGGGCATTTGCCGCCAATGAACTTGTGAATGTACTCATAGTATTCAGAACCACCAAGCTCATCTTTTGTGACTCCGACTAGAATCAAAATGTCACCTGACTCTGACTTTTGCCAGTGCAGCGGCTTTTTCTCAATTAGCCCCAGGACTCCAATTATCGGAGTCGGCTTGATTGGGCCTTGCGGGGTTTCGTTGTACAGGCTTACCTTTCCCCCAACGCAGGGGATTTCAAAGTGTTTTGAAAATTCAGATATCCCCTTTAATGATTCCAAAAATGTCCAAAAGATTTCAGGGTTTTCAGGATTGCCAAACTGCAGATGATCAACCATCCCAATTGGAGTGGCTCCGGTGCACACCACGTTTCTGCAAGCCTCTTCAAAGCACCCAATTGCCCCGTTTTTTGGATCAATGTAGCATTGCTTTGGGTTTCCGTCAATTTTTGCAGCCAGGTATTTTCCGTTATCCAGGCGCAGCACTGCAGAATCCATCCCAGGCTTTACCACGGTGCGGATTCCAACCTCATGATCATACTGGCCGTATACCCAGATCTTGCTTGCGATGTTTGGACTAGACAGCAGCCTCATTGTGATTTTGGAGAGATCAGAGGAAGGTTTTGGCTCCTTCTTTTTTTGCAGCTCCTTAAGATATGCAGGCTCTTTTGACGGCCTGTCAAGGAGCGGCGCATTTGCGACAATTTCCGCAAGGATTGATGCAACTATAGTGTCGTTGCTTTTGACTTTCATTATTTTGTCAGAGGTCACCTTGCCAATGACAGAGCACGTAACTCGGAATTTTTTGCAGATTGATTCTAGTTTTACAAGTTTTTTCTTATCGGTAATGATCAACATTCGTTCCTGCGATTCGGACGTCATTATCTCCCTTGGATTCATGCCAGGTTCTCTTGTGTGGACGCGGTTCACGTCAAGCTCGATTCCAATTCCAAGGGTGTCTGCGGTTTCTGAAATAGCGCACGAAAGGCCGCCCCCGCCCAGGTCTTTTAACGCCTTGATACAGCCCTCGTTTCTTGCCTCAAGTGTTGCCTCGATGATTAATTTTTCAATGAAAGGATCCGGGATTTGCACTGCTGAGCGGTCTTCGGTTTCAAGCGAGTCGGATGCAAACTGGGCACCTCCGATTCCGTCCCGTCCTGTTGAACCGCCAAGGAGCACCACCACATCACCGACATCAGCATGATTTTTGATCAGTCTTTCTTTTTTGCCAAACCCGATTGACGCAACATCAACTAGGGCATAATTTGCATAGCAGTCATCAAATTCAACTTCGCCGCCAATGGTTGGAATTCCAAGACAGTTGCCATAGTCTGCAATTCCAGTTACGGCGTTTTTGAACAGCCATCTTGCCTGAGAATCTTTTTCTATATTTCCAAAACGAAGCCCGTCAAGAAGTGCAATAGGCCGAGTACCCGCAGACAAAATATCGCGGATTACTCCGCCGACTCCAGTTGCTGCGCCGCCGTACGGCTCAACTGCAGACGGATGGTTGTGGCTCTCAATGTGGACAGTTACCACATATCCGTCTCCGACATCTAGCACCCCAGAGTCAAATCCCTTCTCGCGGATCACCCTAGGCCCAGACATCGGAAGCATTTTGAGATGTTTTTTTGAAGACTTGTACGAGCAGTGCTCAGACCACTCGGCTGCAACAATGTGCATTTCTGTGTCACTTGGACTTCTTTTGATTTTTTTTGAAAGATAGTCCAGTTCCTGCGGATGTAGGCTCATTTTCTTGCACCAACAGTAGCAATCAAAGACTCAAAAATCACAGACGCGGGCTTGGAATCTTTTGGGTTGATTTCAGCTTCGACTGCACGCTCAGGGTGCGGCATCATGCCGACCACGTTTCCCTCCTTGTTGCAGATTCCGGCAATGTCAAATACAGAGTTGTTTACCGACTCGCCATACCTAAACACAATCTGGTTGTTTTTCTTTAACATTGAAAGCGTGGCCTTGTCCACATAGTAGCGCCCCTCACCGTTTGCAATTGGAATTGGAATTCTCTGCTTTAGCGCAAATTTGTTGGTAAACGGAGTCTTGTTGTTTTCCACTATGAGCTCAGTCCATCTGCACATGAAATTAAGCGACGTGTTTTTTAGCAATATTCCAGGCAAAAGCTCAGACTCTACCAATATCTGAAACCCGTTGCACACTCCAAGAACAGGCATTCCCTTGTCTGCCATTCTCTTCACATCAGATATGACAGGACTGTGTGCGGCAATTGCGCCAGCTCTTAGCCTGTCGCCATAAGAAAATCCGCCAGGCAGGACGATAGCGTCCAAATCCTTTGGGAGTTTGTCTTCGTGCCAGAAATATTTCACATCCAATTTGAAAACATCAAGTAAAACATGGTACATGTCGCGATCGCAATTGCTTCCCGGAAATACGACGATGCCGACTTTCACATTGTGATTTGTACGACGCCATTAATTAATTAAATCACAATTCTTAGTCATCACGTCATACGAATCACGACAAACCTTTTTTATCTTCAAAATATCCAAAACAAATTATGAGCCAAGTCCGAGACATAATGAACAAGCATGTAATCACCATATCTAAGGAAAAAACATGCTTGGATGCGGCATCTCTCCTTCAGGAAAAGGACATTAGCTTTCTAGTTGTAGTCGAAGGCCAAAATCCAGTCGGGATAATAAGCGAGGCGGACTTTGTTAGGAAGATCGTAGTCAAGAACAGACTTGCATCAGATGCCATGATCTCAGAGATAATGTCTCCCAAGTTCAGGTGGGTTGAGCCGACCACGTCAATTGAGGATGCGGTGCAAAAGATGCTAAACAACAACATCCGAAGGCTGCTTGTGCTTGAAAACGAAAAGCTCGTAGGCGTGATTACGCAGACTGACCTTGCGTCCCACCTAAGAAGCAAGTTGCTAATTGACGGCACAATAAAGTCAGTTGGAAAAGACGACTAGCTAACGGTAAACGTGACTTTGCTTACCATGGGGTTGTAGATCCTAAGTTCGTTGCAAAGTTTTCTAACAGTGTCCTCTGCTGCTTTTTTGTTGGTTGCGTTTATTTGGAATTTTAGCATTTTTGCAGATCGGATCTTTTTGACTGACGAGTAGCTTCCCTTTAGGACCAAGTCGTTTAGAATTGTAGCGCCTTCAGGATCACTGATTCCGGGTTTGTTTTCAATTATAACTTGAACCTCAAACAAAGGCATGAGTAGTTTTGTCTTTACTGTAATATAATAATCTAGGCTCTGCCAAATAATTTAATCATGTATTTGACAGAGCCAATTTATAGTACGTCAATGACTCAAGAATTGCAATGACTCGTCACAGGTACTGGAAGATAACACCAGATGACATTCAAACATACAACTATGATCAAGCAAAGGTGCTAAACTGGGAAATCAAAGGAGTAAAGGAGCCAGAAGAGGATGCAAGATTTATCGGAGTATTTCTGTACAAGAGGGGAACGCCGATTGACTATACCCCGACAAAGGGACTCGTGCTATACCACAACAACATTCTAAAAAAAGAAGTGGAAGAAGCTACAAAATTCATCAAAGACAAATTCGGCGGAGATACAAGGGACAAGGGAACCCGCATATTTTTGGAAGGATCAAAAGAATTCTACACAGGAAAAGAAGTTGGTCAGTTTGCAAAGGAGTTGGAATCGCGATTCAACCTCAAGGCCACAATTTCAATAGAGTTTGAAAGCCTCACAGATGAGGAGCGCAAAAAAGCAGGCCTGCCAGACGCAAAACTATTGCCAATACCTGGAAACCACAGCTAGGAATCAGTAAACTAAATAGACATTTGGCGCAATAAAAACATCAGATGTCAGAAATGCATGGAATTTTTCAGCATGTCGCAGAGCTGCGAAAAAGAGTAACAAGAATAGTAATTGCAGTGATAGCCATCATCGTAGTGATCCTTGCCTTCAGGCTGGAGAGTTTTGTTTACAACGGAATTACACTGTACTATCCTGTTTTGGAACCAATCAACAACATTGCAGCGCAGATAACAAACCACATGCGGCGTGAACTGGTGCCAGAAAGCGTTCAACTCATCCAGACGGCCCCCGGCCAGGCATTTTATGCTCAGATGTATGTGGCGGCAATCGCAGGAGTGGTACTATCCATGCCAATTATCATAAGAGAATTTACCGCATTTATCAGACCGGCGTTAAAGGAAAGTGAAATCAAGGCGACCCGCTCAATAGCAATCCCTGCACTGGTTCTTTTTGTTGCAGGTGTCGTGTTTTCATATTTTACAGTGATACCGTTTATGCTAAATTTTCTGTACCAGTACGGGGAAGCATCTGGCCTTGTTACGTTTTTGAATGTGATTGACTTTGTGTCGTTTGTATTACAGTTTCTGCTTGCGTTTGGAGTTGCATTTCAGCTTCCGCTAATCATGTACGCGGCAACGGCAGCAGGTGTTACGGATGCCAAGTTTTGGCGCAGAAACATCAGATACGCGATTGTTATTTTGGTAATTGTTGGCGCAGTGGTAACACCTGACGGAAGCGGCGTCACAATGTGGTTTATTTCAGGACCAATGATTGCATTGTATCTTGCAGGCATGACAGTAATAGAGAGACGTGAATTTAGAATTAAAAGACTTAAATCTGAATCTGGCAATACTAGTAAATAATGATATTACAAAATATCGCAAACGCCATGCCAGGAGGCTCTGAGTGGATTTTCATCATCATAGCTGCTGGACTGCTGATATTTGGCGCAAAGAAAATCCCGGAACTGGCAAGAACGCTTGGAAAATCCAAGGGCGAGTTTGAAAAGGGAAAGATAGAGGCAGAAAAAGAACTCAAAGACCTAAAAGAAAAGAAAGACTAGACTTCTGCCAATTTAGTAAACTCATCAACCATTTGGTTAAACTCTGTTTTGATCTTTTCCCCTGAAATGAACAAAGTTTTCAAAAAACCTCCCAGTTTGATGTCTGCATCGACTATCAGTTTTGTTGCATCTCCTGTCTTTTCGTATTTTTCCACGATGTGGGTGCCTTTTGCGTCGCCGCCAATTACAAAAATTTCGTGTGTTTCAGGGTATACCGTGATGTGCTTTGTCATCATTACGAGTTCCTTGCCGCCAAGTCGGAGGTGTTCTTCGACTATTGCGGTGTTTTCCCTAACTGACCTTATCCTAATTGACGGAAAATACGTAGGCAGGATGTTTTGATAGTTTTCAAAGTTTGCCACAACGTCAAAGACGCGATGTCTCTCGGCATTGATCATCTTTTCAATGTGGACTTTGGGCAATGCTACCTAAGTTCCCCATCTTTTGTATAAATTATGTTCAATGCCAAACTGATCAAGGCATTTTCCAACGGTATGATCAATGATTTGCTCAATTGATTTTGGCTTTGTATAGAATCCCGGAACTGGCGGCAGTATCACGACCCCAAGTCGCGCAAGCTTGAGCATGTTTTCCAAGTTTATGGCAGTAAGAGGAGTTTCCCTTGTCACCAAAACCAGTTTTCGAGATTCCTTTAGTGTGACGCCTGCCGCTCTTGCCACAAGCGTTTCGTCATAGCCGTTTGCTATGCCAGACAGGGTCTTCATGCTGCATGGAATTACAATCATCCCATCGGTTTGATAGGTGCCACTTGAAATCCCAGATGCCATATTAGAGTCGTCAGAATATTGGGATGCCAGGTTTTTTACGTCATCAAGACCGTAATCAGTCTCCATCGCAATGCATTTTTTTGCCCATTCCGTGATGACCAGATGCGTTTCAATTCCACACTCCTTGAGCACCTCAAGGATTCGCACGCCGTAGATTACCCCAGTGCTTCCCGTAATTCCAATTACAAGCTTCATTGATGTTATTTTGCAGAGTGATTATTTTAATCTGTAATGAACAGTTGCGATTAAGACGAGATTTGTACTTGGTTTGGCTTTGTTCCTCAGGCCAAAAAAGTTTGATTATATTACCTAAGATTTGCAGATAGTTCATCCATGATAAAGCCTGCAGAAATTCACAAAATCGCCGACAATTATTCTGACTTTAGAATAGGGGTTTTGGGGAGCCATTCTGCACTGGAGATAATGGATGGGGCAAAAGACGAGGGGCTAAAAACAGTCGTAATCTGCCAAAAAGGCAGAGACATCCCCTATCGAAGATTTCAAAGAATTGCAGACGAGATAATCATGGTAAACGACTTCAAGGACATGGCATCGCAAAAGATGCAAAAGCGCCTAGTCGACACAAATACGATAATCGTTCCGCACAGGGCGCTTACTGCGTATTTGGGATACGACACCATAGAAAGCAAGTTCAAGGTTCCGATTTTTGGAAACCGCTCGCTATTCCAAGCAGAGGAGCGGAGCTACAAGAAAAACCAGTACTATCTACTTGAAAAATCAAACGTCAGATACCCGAAGCTTTTCAAGACTCCAAAGGACATCGACAGGCCGGCAATAGTGAAGGTCCAAGAAAAAGGCAGAAAGTTAGAGCGCGCATTTTTCACAGTGTCATCGTATGCAGATTACAAAATAAAGTCAGAGGACAGGATCAAAAAGGGAATCATAGCAAGAGACGACCTCAAAAAGGCAAGCATTGAGGAACTGGTAATCGGGACATACATGAATTTTAATTATTTCCACACGCCGATTTCAGACCAAGTTGACTTTATCGGAATAGAGCGCAGACTGCAGACAAACGTGCACGACTATAACGCAATTCCAGCAAAGCAGCAGCTTGACATTGACATTGACATACAAAACATCGAAGTGGGGCACACCCCTGCAAGCATCAGAGAGTCGCTGCTTGAAAAGGTGCTCAAGATGGGAGACAAGTTTGTTGCAGGCGTAAAGAAGGTGTATCCTCCAGGAATAATCGGCCCGTTCTCACTGCAAAGCGTCATCACAAAAGACTTGGAGCTAGTAGTGTACGACGTATCACTTCGAGTCCCAGGAAATCCAATTGTTGCAACCACCTCACCATACACAAAGTACCAGTATGGCGAGACGTTTGGGGTTGGAAGAAGGATAGCAATGGAAATCAAAAAGGCAGACCAAGACGGAAGGCTTGCGGAAATCCTAACCTAGACTTCGAGGCTTTTCTTCAGGAGAGTTTTTCTCACAAGAATCGGAATGTTGTAAAACACTCCAAGTGCAACGGCGTCAGATGCCCTATAGTTCCTAAGGACGATGTCCTTTTTGCCAGTAAAGTACAGGTTTGCGCGCAAGACGCTGCCGCTTTCATAGACTTTGACCTTTACCAAGTACAGCTCGTTTTCCTCGCAAAGTTGCTCAACCATGTTGTATATGGTAGGCAGATTGTCGCGCTTTCCCTCAACAAAACTTTTGATGTGCCTTGCCACCTCTCCAGAAAATGCACGCATGTGGAATTCCTTTTTGTCGTCAGACTGGAGAATTATTATTCCCTCCAGCGCATACGGATCAACAAAACCGACGTGAGTAATTTTCACAGTGGAGTAATCCGGCTCTTCTTTTTGATCTATGTCCAACTATTCCCATTGAACTTTATTTCTTATAAAGATACGACATATTTCTCAAAAAAAATGAACAAGTTATCAGTCCTACGCGGCTCTTAAATGCAAAAAATATAAAATTAGAATATGCAAATAGACATACCGCTTCCGTGTCCAGCATGTGGCGGAAAAATGTATTCCGTTGGATATGAGGCAACATTGAAGGTATTGAAAAACAGAACTTGGCACGTATGCAAAGAATGCAAATTTACAAGAAACGTCGAAGAGTTCAAAAAAACACTTTGTTGCGCATGACAAAGTGCTCATACTTCTTTAGAATTTTAAAAGATACGATTTAATCACACCGCAAACAATGCAGCAATAATGTCAAATGACACCAGGCGTGATGGCAGGCTTTTGATCACTTTGGGCTTTGCAAGCATAGGCATCTTGTTTTTAATTTATGCAAGGCTTGGCGGAACAGCAGTCACACCAGACGCAGTGCCGGTAATCGAGAGGATCGGGATGGCATTTTACGCAATGTTGCTTGTAGCCCTTGGCGCAATCGCATACGGCATGTACCAATATCACAAGCAGAAAATTCTCAAAAACGACGGAAGTCTTTTGTTAATTGTTGCGCAAATCACTTGGAATTCCAAGTCAAGGAAAATATTTTTGTCGACATTTGTCGCATACGGCGTGTTTTTTGCCCTAACGTCGGGAATTTTGGTGTACCAGCCAGACGTTGTTTTCTCAAAGCACTATGACGTTACGGTGCCATCTGCCCACATAACCCCGTGTTGTGGAGAGGTAGGCTACGTTCCAAAGATCATAGTATACATCACAGAACAGGTGGGACTGCAGATAATTCCGATAAACCTGATTTTGCAGATAATCGTTTCATATTTGGTCGGGCTAAACATGTCAATTGCAGTAAACGCATTTTCCATTTTAAAAAAGAATACCGGTGTGGGCGGGATAGCTGCAATAACGGGCCTGTTTATCGCATGCCCTACATGTGCAGGAACGTTTTTCTCATTGTTTGTTAGCGCAACAGGTGCAATTGCGTTTACTCTGGCAATTACGCAGCTTCAAACAATATTCATCGCAGTATCAATTCCCCTTTTGATAATAACGCCAATAATAATGGCAAGAAAGATCAAAAACAGCGGATGGAGCTGTAAGATAGAGTCCTAGGTTGCAAATTTTTTGACTTCGGGAATTTGCCAGTTTCCGATGTCATATCCGTCGCGTCGCAAATACTTGAGCGTAAGTTTGTAAATCAGCTCATCATGATCAACTTGCGCCAGTATGTCAGACCAGAGGATTTTGCCGCTTTGTTCTATTGTCTTTTTGAATCCAGGGTTTAGGGATTCTGCGATTTGCACGCACTGATCAAAGGTTTTGCCGTTCTTATATGCGCGGGTGCGGGTATCACAGCTGTCCATGCACACCATAAGAGGTTGAAGAATAAAAGCTAAACTTAGGACAGGTTTTTGAGTTTCTCAACCACGATTTTGAAGATCTCGTTGTTATCAAGCAATATGCACGGCAAATTGTTTTCTGCACACGCCTGACCGCTCTCAGTATCCCTTGTCACCAGGATCATTTGGTTTTCCCTTGCGTAATTAATTATAGAGTAGTCAGTACGGAGTTTTTTCCCCTCTGCGAGCAGTTTCTTTACAGAATATGCCTCGTAGCCAAGATTGCGTAATTTTTCATCCATTCCATCATCCATTTCATCTACAAGTATTTTCATTCCGTTCTTTGGAGTTTATTTTTCCGTATTTATCTTTATGAGAGTCACGGGGCCATGGTTCCAAGCACCAATGGCAAAATAACTGACAGCCCGACTATTCCGCCAAGCAGGAGAATCATGTGCTGCATGTCCATGACATTGCTACGCGCAGGTATATTGTAATGTCGATGTTGTTTGGAATAAACAGATAATATTTACAGGTGCATTGTGATTTTTTTGGCACGGTTAATGATTGCCATTTTCTTAGTCACGCTAAGCTCAGGCTCTAGTGTAAAGTAGACTGTTTTTCTTTTTGGGTAAATCACTATCTGAGTCACTTTTTCTCGCTCGACTTGGACGTACCTTACCTTTCCTAGGCCCTTGTCAAATTCCTTCCTCATTTTTCGCCTTTGGGCGACCTGAATGCAAAAGTGCTCTTCTTCTTTCTGGGTTTTCAAAGAGGTCTTTCCCTTTTTCATTATGGATTCCAAGATGTTGCCCTTTAGATCGATCACTGCGGCAAACCGCATACTTTGATCCATGTTTACCAGATCTTCTACAATTTCAGTCAGAGTTGCCTTTTTGTACGCATTCAATTTCTTGCAACTAAAAACCAGCCACATATAATTGCTAGAAACATCAGGAAGGAATTTCTGATCTGGTGTCAACATTGCAATAAAAATTGGAAATTCTCAAATTATTGCAAAATTTTGCAGAGTCCATATTTTACGACTCTAAAATTTGCAAATGTCGCTCATTTGGAGACGACCTTGTTTGTAATTTTTCTCAGATCAGTGGTTTCTTTTTTTATTCCCTGTTCCAATTCCTTTTTGCGCCTTTTTAACTGTCTTATTTTTTGCGTTTCCAGTTTTTTTTCACTAGATATGGACGACTTTTGTTCTACAAGTTGTTTTTCAATTTGGGATTTTTCCTTGCGGATAGAGTTCAGCTCAGATTCAGTAGTATCGATTTGTTGCTCCAGCGCTTTTCTTTCCTGGATGATTCTATCTAACAGTTCGGTTTCGTGATTTAATTGAGATATGGAGGATGCGGTTTTTGCAATTTTTTTCTTTTGTTCCTCAATTTTGCTAGTGAGAAGGGACTGTTTTTCTTTAGATGAGGCTAAGTATTTTTCATAGTTTGTTATGTTTTTGAGCAGTCGTTCTTGTTGCGATACCTTGGCAGCCTCTTTTCTTACCTGGGCGGCAAGATCGGTTTCTCGGGATTTTGTCGCACGCAGTATTGACTCAGATTCGGTGCGAATGTTTTCAAGTCGTTCTTTTTCAGATTGGATGCGCTGGGCAACTTTTGCCTGCTCTGCAAGCCTTTGGCTCTCAGTTTTTACTTCTTGCGCAATTTCTTGCTCCTCTTTTATCATTTCGGAGGAGATTTTCTGGTATTCGTTTTTGACGCGGTTTAGTGCGTCTTTTTGGTTTTGAAGATCGTTTGCCAGCCGGATTTGCTCTTGCTGTAATTGCAAAACTATTTCGTCACGCGCTTTTTTTGCTTTTTCAAGTTCGGATTCCTGAGATTTGATTTGCTCTGCAATCTTTGTTTGTTCCAATACGCGTTGTCGCTCAAGCGCAATTTGCTGATCAAGTCGTTCATGTTCCACTTTGACTTGTTTTTCAAATTCCTGCCTATTCAAAATTATTTGCATTAGTTTTGATTGTTCGATTTTGAGTTTGTCAGATTCTATTTTTTTCTCATCAAATTTTTCTTGTTCCGTTCTGATCTGGTCTTTGACTTGTTCTAACGCATTTGGTTGCGCCAATGGTTTCCAGCCCTTTGGCATCGCACCTGCCGACGGACTTGGTTTTTCAAGTTTCACCGGCGGTGCCGTGTCAAGCTTGGAGATTTTGTCATTTAGGTACGATTCAAGATTTGTTATCTTTTGGTTTGCAAGCATCACTTGGGATTTTAGGTTTTCAATTGTTTGGCTAGAATCCGGCTTTTGCTGCAAATCCTGCAGGTCGATTTTTTC
>CAZCWI010000039.1:0-7135 GCA_964502325.1 uncultured Candidatus Nitrosotenuis sp.
GTCTTCCAGTGTCGCCATTTCCAGACGTTATCAGGTTCTGCACTCTTGTTAGGAGGTTTTCCTCCACGTGGGGCTTTTGAGTTGCCCCTATCTCGCCGGCAAGCTTGGCATTTAGATACTTTTTATCAGAATCGTAAAGACTCCTGCCCTCGTTTAGTACAGTTAGAATGTGATATAATCTTCCATAATCGCCTTTACCAGAAGCTATTAACTTCTCAACAAAAGATCGCGTTTCATCTGGCGATAAGATGGCCATGCTCTTCTGTTTTTGTATACAGGACTAGTATTTTAAAAGAACTCAGACTTGAATTAATTTAACAAAATGCACATCAGAGCAGATCTTGCAAAATAATTTCATTTTAGGACTATACTATCAACTACCTTCCATTTTCCCACGTTTTTAGACGATGTAATTATGGTGATTTTATCAAATGTGAATTTTGATTTTATTTTCAAGTCGTTTATGATTTTTTGTTTCTGAGAGTCGTTTAGTTTTTTGTATATCATGCTGATGTGCGGGTTAAAGTCATATTTTGGGTTTAGCGGAACGTGTTTTTTTATGGCGTTGTTGATTTGCAGTAGTTTTTGATTTTTCTCCACGTTGGCAAACACGGTTTTCCACAAATTATCAGAGAATTCCAAGGTAGTTATTTTCACCACAAGTTTTTTCATGTCGGCACAGTTTCTAATTGCAGATTTTGCGGCAGATGCGTTTTTCACCCCGCTATACACGGTAATATGCGGATTAAATGTTGGAGAATCGTATTTTTTTGCAAGATTTTGTATTATCAGGCTCAGGTATTTTGTGTCTTTTTCGGTAGGCTCAACCCAGATAGAGTACATCAGATCATCTTCTGTGTGACAATTGCCCGGTATTCAGAATAATCAGTTGCAGAATAATCTTGCTCAAACTCCTCAGCAAAGACAGAGTCCGTGATTGCAGTTATCAGGTGAGGCGTCATCGGCGCTGTGATTATGACAGATGGTGCAGAGTAGGCCTGTGTTTTTTCTGCGTTTGTCTGAAGGTTCTTTTCTCGGTATTCGACTGTTCCAGATATCAGGATGTGTTTTGATTCAAAATCATGATAGTGGCCGCCACGCGAAAATCCTTTTTTTGTTTCTACCAAGTTGATTCTCTTATCACCATACCTGAGCATCAGTATCTTTCCCCGAACGTCGCTTGATTCTTTTTCAAACTGCAGTTCCATGGTCTTGTAAATTACGTGACTTGCCCTACGTTTAATGTCAGTGAAAGTGTAGGTGACAGTGCAGAAGGATTGTCTATGCTTTCCCAGACAAATATTGTTGCGATGTATTTTCCAGTTTCGTTCGGAGTCCAAGACAGTGCAGGGCTAAAGGATTGGGCCGGAACTAGTTTCCCAGTAAGCCAAGACAGGGACACTGTCACGCCGTCCTCATTTTGTATTTGTACAATATAAGCAAAGTCTTGCTCTATGTCCTGATTGTTTCTCAGGTCTGCAGTTATCTGCACTTGCTTTCCAACCTCAATTGATTTTGTGCTTTGTTTGTCGCCAAGGATGATTGGCGATTCTGCGTGCGCGTAACTTAGAACTGACACGGCCAGTAATCCAAATATCATAAAACCATAATATTTCATACAGAGATTGTCTTTGATCCTTTTGATAAGTTATTCTAATACGCAGGAGTGTTTTCAGCGTGCTTTACGGCGCAATCAGTTGAGCAATAGCTTGATGCACGGTTTTGGAATTCTTTGCCGCAGTGTTTACACTTCACATGTTTCAAACCCAGAAAATGAAATAATAAATTAACTATGAAATTCCAAAAGTGGAAACGCGACTCAAATTCCGACATTTGTCAATTTTTGAGGCTAGGAAGTCAGGGATTTCAGATGGGCGGCCCAAATTGATTTGTTCGGGTATTTTCACTAGTTTTTCAATTCTTCCCCTTATCAGAATAGAGCCAAACTTCCCTACGAAACCAAGAAAGGTGGCAAAATAGTGACATATTCCAAACTCATGCAGGTATGATCAGATTATGCTTACAAGAATCGCGAATAAATCATCAGTGTTTTGTGTTGATAGATGGGTTGGAATGGTCTGGCACGGCATTAATCCCATCTATCTAAAACAAGTAAGGGGGTTTTTGTATAAAAGATTCGCGAAGAAATCGTTCATCCTAGACCGCACTTTGCATAATACTGCTGATGGTATTCTTCTGCCTTGTAAAATTCAACTGCGGGTTTGATTTCGGTAACTATTTTTCTGTCAAGCTTGCCTGATTTGTCAAGGTTTTCTTTTGACTGTTGTGCCGCTTTTTCCTGATCACCGTCATGACAGAAGATGACAGAACGGTACTGCTTTCCAACATCTGGCCCCTGTCGGTCAAGCGACGTCGGATCATGAGATTGCCAAAACACATCCAATAGTTTTTCATATGGAAGTATCGATGGATCAAACTCGACTTGTACTACCTCGGCGTGCCCCGTCATGTCGGTGCACACGTCTTGGTATGTAGGGTTTTTTTGCCACCCTCCGCTGTATCCTACTGCAGTTGATGTGACCCCTTTTGTTTTTCTAAATATGTCCTCCACACACCAAAAACAGCCCGCACCAAATGTCGCTTTCATGTAATTATCACATTCATACTAGAATTAAAATTATTATCCAAGTCACTTTTCGTACAGGTACACATCTAGCTTTGTCAACGGAAGTGTCAGGTTATCTGGGATTATGATCAAGAGTCCGGAATTCTTATCAACGTTACTGCATGTGCCGCTAAAGCTTACATAGTTTTTTCCAAAGCATTCGTCACTTTCATAATGTTTGAATTTGCCGTTTTGCGCATCATAATTTGCCTGCTCAGACGCAGACGGCACAAAATAAACATCAAAGCCCACAGAGCTGTCGTTTATCCTCACGCTATAGTCAAATGAGGTGATATTTTTCGAAGTGCAGATTGGAATAAATTGCGAGTAGCCAGTTTTCAGTTCTTCTTCGTGCTTGTCATCATCGTAATTGTTCTTGACTGAAGTATACAGCGTAATGTTCGGATCCTGGCTCTTTTGTTTTCCTGCAAAGTATTCTATTTGATGGCGTATCACGTCTGCACCAAACCTAGCATAGTGAGGCTCCCATACATCGTGGCAGTCAGTATTGTCGTGTTGAATTAGTGTGTACGATTTTCCGTGAACGGATCTTACTTCGTCAACGCTTGTTTCTTTTGTCATCTCCAACCTTGTCTCAGGCTTGAGTGCCTGCTTGTCCGTTTGTGACCAAACATTTGTTATATCATATACAATGTTCCCAGGATAGCTCCTCCAGTCCTGAAGTAGGTGTACATAGACAGATTGCTTGTTGATTGCCTGAGGCTGCAAAATAAACGCGCTTGTGATATAATAGCTAACAATTATTCCTATGATCACCAGCAATGCAACGTAACGAATTTTCATCTAACAATTTTGTATTTCATAGTCTTTTGAAAGTTCCTATCATGTGTGGCGCCACCCATATATGATGATGCCTGTCTGTTTATTTCGAAATTAAATTATCTTATAAGATCATCTAATGATACGAGCTCATGGATAACTGCAAGACGTGTGGAAAAAGCCTAGACGGGATGCCGCCAGACAGCAAATATTGTTCTTTGGAGTGTACGTACGGAATAACAAATTTTGCAAAAGAGCCAGAAGTGTTCCCGTAAATTACTCCGCATCGTCTGTATTTGATTTCAAATCAGACTCGATAGGATTCCCAGTCTCATGAAAATATTGGTGTTTTATCGTCTCCAATTCTTCTAGCAGGTTATGACTGTGCGATAAATGAGGCTTTTCCAGTTTTGATGCCAAAGACTTGTATTTGGAGACTAGTTTTCTAAGTTCAGATTTTTTCACAGTTATTACATTACATTTTTGTTTTTAAAAAATTTATTGTAAATGAAATAACTTGTGAGGTATGAAAAAAGGTAGACCTTTTCCAAGGTCACTTATTTTTTCTTGCTTTTTGATTTAGCAGATGATTTTTTTGCTTTTGCTTTTGCTTTTGTAGCCATACCTGTAAGTTTTTTGTATGCTATTAAACATGCTGATTTTGGAATTTTACGATTTGATTTTGAAAAAATAAATCGATGACGAAAAAAGATCGCATTTGCTGAAAAAATATTTTGCAAAGAATTAGAAAATTTGCGATCGGACATCATCAGGTAAAGAAATTTCAAACGGCAATCAGGATCACATTTGTGTTTTGATTATTTTTTTTGATGGTTCATTTTGTGAATTGTTTTGTTCTAAAAGCAAATCATGTCCCCGCCTCGTAGGGCAGATGCATAGCATTTGGCAAGATCAGGACGCCAAGTTTTGGATTTTCGCCCTATTTTTTATCGCCAGAATGGAAAAAACCGGAATTCCAAGGTAGATTCCAGCATTAAGTAGGGCAATTCCCAGCCCATACCACACAAGTTCATACTCTGAATCGACATTATCCAAAAGGAACAGTGTGGAAAGCATCGGAGTGATTGTCGTTTTCACGATTTCTTTGAAAATCGGGCTTTGTCTTTCCCAATCAGCTATTGTCGGACTAAACGAATAGTAAAACTGGTTAAATCCGGCCATGAATGCAGTTCCGGATTTGGTGCCAAACAAGATTCCGTCCCGTATTTCTCGCAATTGTTGCACTTGGGGAGACAGTTCAGTCCCATATGCGGCGGTGGCAACAAGGCATCCACCGCCTTGCGCTGCATCCAATACACATATTCCGCCTTCAAGGTGTGTTCCCGGCCCGCATTTTTCAGCATCTGGGATTGGTACAGGTTCTTGGACTTTGAATAATGCATAGATGGTCTGGTCCTTGAAGTTTGCATCAAACCAGGCCTTAAACGAAGGCTCGTTTTGGTACAGGTAGATGTAGTAATCAGAGTCCTTTGCAGGGTCTGGGAATCCAGGAATGTGGGTTGTGATTATCACCTCTTTGTTAGGATCTACTGCTCCAACCACATCATAGATGGACTCGTCTGGGAAGTTTCTATCAAACCATGCAGTAAAGGCAGGGTCGTTGTTGTACCTATCCACGTAATACTGTGGGTCCTTTGCAGGATCTGGAAACCCAGGAATGTGGGTTTCTGGCTTTTCTTGCACAGGTTCTTCAGGGATTTCTGGTTCCTCTGGAATGGTTGGCGTGACAGGCGCTGCCACAGTTACGGAAACAGAGTTTGAGGGCATACTTGTTCCGGCAGAGTTGATCGCGTAAACTCTGTAAGAATAGGTGTTTGCTAACAGCCCAGTATGTGAGTATGAAGTGCCAGTTGCCTTGCTTATCAGCGTCATGTATGATCCTGAACCAATCTTGTATTCTATTTTGTATCCTGTGACAGGCGAACCGCCGTCATTTGATGGGGCAGACCACAAAAGATTTGCCTGGTTTGATACATCGTGACTTACAGTAAGCGTGGGCGCACTAGGAGGTTGCGCCACAACAGCAGATGGTATTGCAGAGGCCTCAAGGGATGCAGAGCTAGTTCCAACAGAATTAATCGCGTAAACGCGGTACACGTATGTCGCCCCAGTGGTCAACCCAGCATGAGAGTATTTTGTAGTAGCATTTTGGGTGGTGGATACGAGTGTTTCAAATTGGCCTGTGTTCTTTTTTACCTCGATTTTGTATCCGGTTATGGCAGCGCCGCCGGTGCTAGAGGGGGCAGACCATGACAGGTTGATCTGGGTTGGCGATGCAGATTTTGCGCCAAGTCCGGTCGGAATTCCAGGAGGACTTGCGTTTGACTGAGATGAGGGTGGCGTAGATGTCGTCAGCGGGGTTGCAGATGCCTCATTTGAGATAGGACTTGCGCCCAAAGTAAAATAGGCAGAAACGACATAAGTGTGGGCTTTTCCAGTCACAAGTCCAGCAATCGAATAAGTAGTCGCGGCAGAACCAGTGTTATCAACTATGGTCTTGTACGAATCGGCCGAGATTTTTTCCTCAATCTTGTATCCAGTGATTTGTTGCTGGTATGTCTGCGATGGCGCGACCCAAGACAGGGTAATCGAGGTCGGGGAGACGGCAGTTGCGGTAAGTGCGGGCGCCGTTGTTTCCTTCGGCGTGGCAGATGCCTCACTAGAGGTGCCGGTTCCAGCAGAATTAATTGCAGAAACTCGATAATAGTAAACGGTGCCTTTTGTCAATCCAGTGTGGATAAACGATGTTGAGGTGCTTTGCGTGTTTGACACTAGGGTTTCGTAAGAGTCGGTTCCCTTCTTTACCTCGATTTTGTATCCGGTTATGGCAGCGCCGCCGCTGTTTGACGGCGGGGACCATGACAGGTTGATCTGGGTTGGCGATGCAGTAGTTGCGGTCAGGCCGATGGGGGCACTTGGGATGCTTGATGAGGACGGGGTAGTTGAGGACTCGGCAGACGCGCTTCCAGTACCAATTGAGTTAATTGCAAAAACTCTGTAAACGTAAGTTTGGCCAGCGCTCAGCCCAGTGTGAGAGTACGTGGTGGATGTGCTGGCAGTGTTTGACACCAGGACAGAGTAAGAGCCAGAGCCTACTCGGTACTCTATTTTGTATCCTGTAATTGGATATCCTCCGTTGTTTGACGGCGCAGTCCATGACAGGTTGTTCTGAGTCGAAGATGCACTGGTTGCAGTCAAAGAGGCAGGCGCGCCTGGAACAGTGGCAGAGGATGAAGACGTTGGGGTTGCAGACACCTCAGATGATGCGCTTCCAGTACCTACAGAGTTAATGGCAGAAACCTTGTACGTGTAAACAGTTCCAGTTGTCAGCCCAGTGTGAGAGTATGTGGTGGATGTGCTGGCAGTGTTTGACACCAGGACAGAGTAAGAGCCAGATCCGGATTTTGCTTCAATTTTGTATCCACTTATTGCAGAACCGCCGTTGTTTGACGGCGCAGTCCATGACAGGTTGACCTGGGTTGGCGAAACAGGAGTCGCAGTAAGACCAGTAGGTACTCCGGGGGGCGTCAGTGTGGAGGAGGACTGGGGTTGTGCCACTGCCTCTGGAGACGGTTGTTCGCTTGTTCCAAACGAGGTAATTGTGAACACACGGTAAATGTAGACTTGGCCAGTGGTCAGTCCAGTATGAGAATAAGTCGTTGATGCACTTCCAGTGTTTGACACCAGCGTATTGTAAGAGTTTGAGCC
>CAZCWI010000039.1:7235-12751 GCA_964502325.1 uncultured Candidatus Nitrosotenuis sp.
GTGGTGGATGTGCTGGCAGTGTTTGACACCAGGACAGAGTAAGAGCCAGAGCCTACTCGGTACTCTATTTTGTATCCTGTGATGCTTGATTGTCCATCATTTGGAGTGGACCAGAAAAGATTGATCTGAGTAGGAGATACTGCAGTAGCTGTCAGTCCAGATGGCGCATCAGGGACAGTTGCAGCATTTGCTTCAGCATGAAAAGATGTCAAAATGAGAACTGAGGATAGTAATAATGCAAATAGCCTATTCATGCTAAATTTGATTGCCAAAACCGGCTGATAAATACTTGGAATAAATTATTAGTGAATTTGGTAAAAATGGTTTCTGCTAGTCATGAACAGTCCTTCCTGTGTTCCATTTGATTTTTGCAAATCCCAGCATGGTTTTATGGATATGATGCCCACATAGTAAACGATGGAAAGGATGCGGATTGAGGCAAGTGATCTAAAATCAGTAGGATATGACGAGCCAACACAGACATTGGAGATAGAGTTCCGTCAAGGTGGGACATACCAGTATTTTGGCGTACCAAAAAAGATCTACGACGGCCTGATGCAGTATGCGCTATCTCATGACCAATACCATGCAAGGTACATCAAAAACCGCTACAGACACAAAAAGATTCGCTGACTCAAAAATGCGGCAATCAGAATAATTCAGGCTTGTTTGGAGTATTTTTCCAAAACCGCAGTCTCGCCAAGACCTTGGATTTCGTTTGTAAGATCGTCGAGAATCTTAAGGCCGTGCAGAAGGGGTTCTTTTGCCAGGCTTTTGTTTTCTAGTTTGTGCTTTAGTACCAGACGTTCGTTATTTACAAAGCTCAAAAGCCCAATGCTGCCCTGCATGTTCAGCCCAACATAGAATTGCACGTATTCAGTTGTGGTCTTTATTCCCATGATGTGATCTGAATTTTTCCAGTATTTGATTTAGATCTTTCAAATGCGATTTTGAAGTGTCAGTGAGGCACGCGTTGCAAGTTAGGATTGACGTTAGAAAAAACAACCGAGATTGAGGCAGGATCGCCGGCACGGATGAAAAACTCGCTTGTCCTACAAGTGTTTGGCATTATCAAACCGGAAATTTTCAGGGTTACGGATTCTTTGTCTGATTTTAATATCAGTTCTGGGGAATACATTTTTTCTTTTCCGGCACATGTCTCAATTGTTACAACATACAAAACTTGAAGGAACCTAGACTGGATTATCTTGGTTATCTTTACAGATTTGTCTTCAGGGGGTTTTTGAATTTCCTTGATGTATTTTGGGCTTTGGTTATTTTTGGATGGCGTCTTAGAATCTGCCAAAATAGGGCCAGACAGTAGCGACGCAAAGACCACAAACGCCAGTAATACCATGCCAGTGCGCAATGGGATAGATAGTATGATTTAGAATTTAAGAATTTAGGAAAATTGCGTTATTTTTTTCAGCGCTGTTTTGATGTTGGAATGATCATCCGCAAGATATTCATTCCCAGATAGCAAATCAGAATAGAATTTTTCGTTTTGTGCTCTTTTGATGTCAGACTCGTAACAGTTAAGCGCCTTTTCATACAAAGGAACGTCAGCATACAGTTCAGATAACGTTTCAGGGTGCTCTAGCGCGTTTTTTATTTTTGATATTGCCGGATCTATTTGCGGTCCAGTCTTGCTTGCCTCGGAGATGACGATTGTGGCAAACATTGGGGCATCTTTTAGTTCGGGGGATTTTCCAATCGACTTTAGCCTTTTTCGGTAATGGCTCAAGGCCCGCAAGATGATTTCGTAGCCGCCCTCTTCTTTCAGATAGATCCCGCCCACCCAGACATGAGACATGTTTTGTGTTTGAACGATTGTTTATTATGTGTAAACTAAAAAATTGTCATTACAGCGGCACCTAGGATCATTACAGAAGAAGATCACGGTGTCGATTTTTGTGTTTTGTCAGATTGTAGAATTTTTTGAAAAAAAATCAAACATATGTACACATGTGCGTCGATCTGACTTATTAAACAAAATTTCGTTTATGAAGTGATGTCATCTCTGTCAATAGTGGAAAATGCAGAGGAGCTAGAAAAGCATTTTTCCATACCAGGGGTGGGCTTGTTTGGCATAGTTAACAAACACGGAAAGATGATTGAATGTTGGGGCAAAAAAGACCTCGAATTATCAAAAAATAAAAAAGACATGTTTCTGATGCAAATCGCGTTGTGCAATTCCATGCAATGCGACTTTAACGAAGAGTTTGGCGCTGTCGATTTTTGCGTCACGCAGCGAGAAAAAACGAAATTTATTTTCTTCCCACTTTCAAAAGAAAACATAGCGCTTGCCACGATAGATAAAAAAACTAACTACAAGGCAATAGTTGACAGAATCAAGCAAGTATACGCAACTCACATTTGCAACCAAAAACTCAACGAGAGGAGTTTCTTTCAAAAATGAATATTTACGATACCAAAGTAATCCGCTGTGCAAAATGCGACAAGTGCATCGGCGAGGTAGATTATGATGCGGAGATAATTTTGCCAAAGTGCGGCAAATGTGCAAATCCCTTGCCAAGCATCCCTGATGTCCCACCATACGGATCAACTTTTAGTGCACAGAAAAAACCAATTGCTCTAGTTCATTAAGTAGCACAAATCCCTTGCGGCAAATCATTTGAATAAAACAAGCATTGAATTCAGATAAGGTAGACTGAAAACCCGTTTTGATAGTTAGTCTATTAGAGGCTTGCCGCAAACGGAACATTTCAGATGAATTGATTTCATCGCATAGTCTTGTGCTTCGTTAACTTCAATGCACTGCTTCCCGCCTTTTTTGCATAAATGACAATATTCGTTTACCATAACATCCCATACGAGTAGTAGGTAATAGTGATCTGTTTGTAAATAACAAACAGTCTATTTGGAAGGGAGTTATTTTTTAGAATCTAATCTTTCGGCTCTTAAGTTTTCATCACGAACTAGATTTTTTTAGTTCGAGATGATTCGCTCATTATTTACCATATTAGTCCAGCGCAGTTGTTTGAACAAGAGTACCACGCATGCAGATTTGCGCCTACCATTGCAGCCCTTGGTCTTTCGTTACTGTTATTGTCTTCCCAATATTCAAACACGACGTCGTGGAATGTTACGTGACAGTAACCGCAATCCGATGGGTACACATAGTATGTGGCACTTGGATTTAGATCAGAGAAGGTGTATCCATGCTCGTCTGCAAACCCCTCCCGAACCAATGTACCTGAAGAATCATACAAACCAAAGTACATCGTTGCCCCAGGACCTGTCCCTTCACTGCATTCGCTAGCAAAACACGGATCCCAGTAAGATGCCTGAACTCTGTGTGCATAAACAGTTATTCCAGTAGATGGAGGATTTGAGGTAACTGTGACGGAGTCAGACGGCAAACTAGTTCCGGCCGAATTTATCGCAGACACCCTGTAATAGTAGGTAGTGCCAGGCGCAAGTCCGGTATCGGAATACGTTGTTGCAGAAGAGCCCGTATTTGGATCTACAGCATACCATGTCAGGCCATCATCTGATCTTTCTATCAGGTATCCTGTAACTGTCGCGCCACCATCATTTGTTGGCTCGTCCCACTTAAGATCGATTTGTGACGATGAAAATGCGGCAGCGGAAAGATTTGCTGGGGGTTGTGGTTCCACTGGCGGCCCAGATACAGCAGTATTTACTGACAGGGATGTCGTGCCAGAGCTTGTCTTGTGTGTCATGTCCCCATTATAGGTTCCAGTGATTATTACGGTGCCCGCCGTGTCAGGAGCTGTGTAAATTACAGTGCAGGACAACATGTTATTTGATGTGGTGCATGATGTATCATCAAATATTCCACCAGTGCGGCTGGCACTAAACGTGACAGTTCCACTTGGAGTGTTAAATTGGACGGTGGTGTCAGACACAGTTGCGGTAACAGTTGTCTGTGTTCCGGTGTTCACAGGTGTCGGACTGACTGATATGGCAGTAGATGTGGAATCTTGCTGTAATACCTGTGCAGCCACATACTGGTTAATCGATATTGATGGGAGCAAGGAAAAAACGATCAACGTCAGGATGGTTTTTCCTTTCAGCATGATCTACAGTATAGCGATATCTTAATTGACTATACTAAGAATCAGATACAAAAATATTCTTGGTAAAAGTTATGAAACATGAATCTGAACTACAAAACATATTCTTATCTTAGAGATTTGATTTGTGATACGCCGTGATTCTTCCGAAATTATGTTTTGAAGTTTGGCTAAAGAGATAGGTTTACACAAAAATCTTCTATTACATTGTGTCTTGCAAATGAGAAGTGCGCCGTAAATAGTTGAAAAGCGTAAAAAAATCATGCTAAAAGAATACACTTCGGTTAGTATTGGAGTGCTAACCCTGCTAGTTGCTGCTTTTGCAGCATACGGAATAACAAATATGAATACGGAGATCAATGCCGCAATTCCAGATCAGGTACAGATACCAGACTACTCTGACGAGCTTAATTCACTTTCATCACAGGTGCGTTCAATCAAAAGTGATCTAGTCGTATTGAACAGTCTAAAGTATGATATTTCTCAAATTCAACAAAAGCTAATTGATTTGGAAAAAAAGGAAGCCGTGATACAACAGGTCATACAGCAGCCCCCACAGCAAACGCTAACACTGGATTTGGACAAGACGACATATCTTCCAGGTGAGACAGTTAGGATAACAGGCAATGGCATAGTGCCACAAGATACTGCCAGCATTCAGATTTTAGATTCAGATGGATTCGTTCTTGTCAACAAGGAAGTATGGTCTGACTCTACGGGCAAGGTCCTGTATCATTTGAAACTATCAGATGCAATGCTTCCAGGAATTTATCAAGTAAAGATTGTATCTGATGCAAAGACGGCAGCAGAGCAGATCAGAGTCAACAAGACAAGCGAGTCGTCAAACTCGATACCAATAGACCAGTACATCTTTACAGTAAAGACGAATAAACCAGCATACCAAGAAGGCGAGATAATAGAAGTCAGTGGCTCAGGTAAGCCGAACATGTCAGTTACCGCCACATTGACTAGCCCCAGTGGCAAGACGTTTACTACAAGCTCCAGTACTCAAAATGACGGCACGTTTTTGATCTTTTTTTCCACTTCGTCTAATTCTGAGAACGGAAAATGGTACATTACTGCAAGTCATGTTTCAAAGTCGATTGTAGTATCGATCACACTTGATTAAAAAACAGATCATCCAATTGCGCCTTATTATGTTTCTAATTGTTGCGTTGTTTAGATCTAGTCTGCAATCTCGAAATAAACTGAATGATCATGGCCTTTGAGGAATTTCACGTTGTAGTGGTTTTGTTTTCCTTTAAGAGTCATGAATAACACTATTTTGTTACGCGGTTCTTTAGCTTGCCAACTATTTTTTTAATATCACTTTCAGAAAGGTTTTCTTCTCTATTCTCTATAAAATACCGAATTCTATTTAGTTCGGAAACATAAACAGACTTGTAGTTTGTGTCGTACTTGAATTTGTTATTGATTGATAACAGCACATTAGTT
>CAZCWI010000040.1:0-12557 GCA_964502325.1 uncultured Candidatus Nitrosotenuis sp.
AGACAGCAAAGACGCCCATAACAATCAATGCTCCAATCATTCCAAACAAACCATATGCTTGGTTTGAGGAGTAAACTAGTGCAGAACCGACAAACATCGATGATGAAAGAATGCTGCCAGAAAGCAGAGTGTTATTTTTTGGCTTTGCATTTATCTGAAATGATCTGTTTTCCTCTAAGAATTTTTTTATCTCAGGAGCAATTGAAATTGTAGCATCAATCGATTTTGCAAAACGGACAAATGAATATTTTAGCTCCTCTTCTTCCGTGCATTGTACGAATTGACATATCTATTCCCTGCTCTATTACTGAGCGATTAAAATCAGGAGTCAGCATCCCAAGATCGTTCATCGCGTTTACCGTTCTTGCAGAATCCTTTTCTACCAGAGCAAGATACAGCCGAATTAGCCTCATCCGCGTTTCATTGTCTATTCTTCCAACCATGCCAAAATCATACAAAATCAGAGAGCCATTATCTGCAATCGAAATGTTTCCAGGATGCGGGTCTGCGTGAAATATGGAATCGCGTAAAAGCATCGTAAAAAACACTTTGTGTACATCAATTACAATTTTTTGCCTATCAATTCCCTTTTTGTCAAGATCCTCGATATTTGTGATTTTGATTCCAGGAATGTACTCCATCGTGAGAATGTTTTTTGAGGAATAGTCATCGTAAACTTCAGGTATCACTACATTATCATGTCTAGTGAGATTTTTTTTGATGGTCTTGAGATTTTTTGATTCTATGGTATAGTCAAGCTCTTCATGTATTGTCTCTATGAATTGTTTTAGCATAGATTGCGCGGAAAAGCGAAGATTTGGATCTACAAACTTCATTGCAAACGGCAGTATTTTTTTTAAAACCTTGATGTCTTGTTCAATTATTTTTTCAATACCTGGCCGCTTGACCTTTACTATGACATTTCTTTGTTCTATTTTTGCAAGGTACACCTGCCCAAGCGATGCTCCAGAGATCGCCGTCTTATCAATTGAGGAAAATACTTTGTCTAGTGGCCCTAGATCATTTTCAATGATTGGTCTGACCTCCTCAAATGAGGACACCGGAACATCGTCTTGTAGTTTAGCAAGCTCCTCCATATATGGCTGCGGCAAAATATCAGCTCTAGACGACAGCCACTGACCAAGTTTTATGTAAACTGGGCCAAGCGATACAAACGTATCAAGAATTTTTCGTGCATTTTTTTGAAATCTTTTATTGTCAATATTTTTTCCTTCGCGTCTAACCCATTCTCTTCTGTCCTTCCGTAGTGAAATGATTATGGGAATTAATTTGCTGATTATTCTAATTGTTCTAAAAGCAGTTATGGTTGATTACCTCACTCTTTTTTGATTTTTTTGGCAAGCTTGTAACCAACATATCCTATTGCTAGGGAGGATATCACTCCTGCAGCTGCGGAAACCTGTATGTCTTTTTTTGTTTTCTTGCTGTTTTTGTAAATATAAGATGCCACCTTTGCTCCACCTAGTGTTCCACTTGCAAGCCCAACTAGCACTTCGGGCGCATCATGTGCCAAATGTCCAAGAGGGTTTTTTCTTGGATCTACCTTGTCCATGTGAACCAAATACTTGTCATCATATTCTCTTATGTGTAAATTTCCATAACGATACTGCCTGATAGCGCCATTTTTGTGTCCAAGTAGAGTTTCTTCCGCTTTTTCAAGCATAAATGGTCTTAGCTCTTTGGGGACTTCGATCTCATCCCAAGTCATGATCCGCAATGCCGCTAATTGCTTATAATTCTAGTGGGGTTTAGCTTGTAACTGGTTCTTTCTTTTTTCTGATTTTTTTGAAAATGATCACGCCAACAACTGCTGCAATTACCAAGCCGACGATACCTGGCACATAATCAGATATTGTGGGTTCTGGGATTATTGTCGTGTCTTTGAGAAACACCGTGGTGGCATAATCAAACAGATGTTCATTTCGCGAGTCGTCTTTGTATCGTAATGTGATTTTGACTTCATGTTCGCCAAATTTTGGTTCTCCGTCAAACTCTATTGGAATGTTAAAAGGTACTGGTGAGTCAGTTTCAATTTCATCTATGAACTGTGTTGTTTTTTTGATGTTAGAATTGCCCAGTGGCTCTAGTGTCACAAATCCAAACAAGGCGTTTGTGTTTCCCTCGTTGATTATTTCGCCGATTACGGTTTGTTTGCCTGAGAGATCAATTACAGTGACATCGTAAATCCTTAGATCAATCAATCCATTAATGTAAAAGTCTACATTTTGCGTGGTTTCAATCTTATCCCCATGGGCATTAAAGTAAGTTATTTTCATCGGGGTGTGTAGTGTTTCAGTATGCACACTTTCTGGAATGTATACTTGAAATGAAATGTATTTTGACGATTTTGGTTCAATCGTCCCAACATCCCAGCTGTTTTGATCAAAAACTACATTTTCAACATTGGTAAGCGATACCTGAGTTGAAGATATGGTATTTTGTGTATTCTCTAGAATAATTTTCACGTTAGATATTGGAGCTGTGCCAGAATTTGATATTTCTATAGTCGCTTTGTTATTTTTGATGGATGTAAGAAATGGATCAGTTGCCTTTAGGTTTAGAGTACTGTCTCCAGTTACCTTGAAATCGAATTCAAAAAATTCGTTTCTTTGACCAGATTCACGTAGTCTTGAATAATCGACTTTTACCGTACCGGGATATTGTTGGATTGGAATGTGCTCGTTAAGATCAACAAAAAACGTCAAAGAAAAACTGCTTCCTGCCTCAGATTCGCTATTGCTGTCTGCAAGGATAAGCGAGCCCTTTCCGTCTGCGGAGCTAAACCCTTGAGGAAGCTGCAGCTGTCCCCTTATTCCAGTGATGTCTTGGGTTCCCACATTTGCAAATACGACGGTAAATGGGACATTTTTGTCGCCTGGAGCTACCTCAATTTTTTGCTCCAAGGTTCCAAAATAGGCATCGAGAATTTTTACAGAGCCAAAATCTCGCTTGAATGGAGACTCGTTTGAACTGACTTGGCCAAATGCGTCCAATCCTACAAACTGACCCAGTACGAGCACTGAGAACAAAACAAGCAATTTAGAATAATTCATACCTTAATCTCCATTTCATGAGGCAAATCTTCGCCTTCAAATGCACGGCCGTCTCTAATTGTAATAACTCTATCCACCTCGCCAAACTGGTGTCTGTCGTGCGTAACGATGACAAAAGTTTGGTTGAGTTTTTTTGCCATTGACTTCATTAATTGCACTATGGTTTCTGCCGTAACTGAATCCAAGTTTCCCGTTGGCTCGTCAGCTAAAACTATGGACGGATTATTTACCAAGCCTCTTGCTATTGCCGCTCTTTGAGCTTGTCCTCCGGAAATTTTGTTTGCACGCTTATTCATTTGGCCTTCAAGTCCTACTGCTTTTAGCAGGTTTTTGGCTTCAGTCAGCGCATTTTGGTTTGAGTGCTGAATGTTTCTTGGCAATAAAACATTCTCCAAAACTGTAAGATCAGTTAGAAGATTAGAAAATTGGAATATGAACCCAAGCTTTGAATTCCTAAATGATGATACCTGATTGTCGCTAAGAGTTGTTGCGTTTATACCATCAATTAACACTTGCCCGCTTGTCGGTTTATCAAGTAATCCTATCATGTTTAGTAGTGTAGATTTTCCAGAGCCTGAGCTTCCAACAATTAATACAAATTCTCCTTTCTTTATGGAAAATGAAATATCAACTAGCGCATGAACTTTGGTATCACCCTCACCATAAGTTTTGTTCAAGTTTTTTACTTCTAAAACACTAGACAGAGCGCATCGCCTCCACTGGTTGAAGTTTTGTAGCCTTAAATGCCGGATAAATTGAGGCAATGACTGCAAGTCCAAATGCCATGATTGCGGTTTGCGTTATTTTGGACCAATCATAACTTACCTGCAATGGAAGACTTCCCTGAAATGACATTTTGGTTTCTTTTGCATAAAATGTGTAGCTTAAACCAAAAGCAGTTCCCACTCCTGCGCCAATTACGCCTATAATCATTCCCTGAAACAGGAAAATAATGAGAATGTCTTTTCTTTTTGCCCCAATTGCTCTCATAATTCCCACTTCACGCGTCTTGCTTGATACTAGCATTATCTGAATTGTCACCACTGCAAAAGCAGATGACATCATTCCAAAATAACCAATCATGTTGATCATTGCAATTCCTGATCTGAATCCGCTCAGTGTTTGTTCGGCAGATTCCTCTATTGTTTCTGCCTTAAAGTCATCATTTGGAAAAGAACGCAAAAAGAGATCCTTTACGTCACTAGCTTTTGTCGGATCGTTTAGTTTGACAAGAATTTGGCCGGTTTCTTTGTCACGATCCAACATATCCCGCAAAGTATCAATATGCACGACAACCTCAGAGTCAAACCCTTGTCCTCCAGGTGATCTTGCTATGCCAGTCACAATGAAACGCTTAATCGTATCCTCGCCGTGTCTGTTTACTATTTTTAGTTGCAGATTATCACCAACTGTTACACCACCAAGATCACGAGCAACTATTGAGCCAACAACAATTGAGTTTCTTGAAAACACATACTGTCCCTCGCTTACCGTTTCATGGACTGTGGATACCTTGGTGTCCTGAAATGGATCGACACCAACGACTGGAACCTGAAAATCTTGAATTATTTTTCCAGACTTGGTCACATTGATTGAAGCTGATGACGACAGTCTGGGGGCGGCAGCTTCCACGTATGGTATTCTCTCAAACCAGTTTACCAAAAAAACATCAGATTTTTTGGATATTACATCTTCTCTGTTTGTCACAAGCACATCTCCAAATCTATATCCTGACAGATCACGAATTATTGCATCGTATAATCCCTGAAATATTACAAAATTAACATGAATTACCAAAATTCCAATAGATACTGCCATGATAGCGCCAAGTAAGCTGCCTTTCTTGTTTGCAAGCATTCTAGTTGCTAGCTGAATCCTATAGTCCAACAATATTGTAAGATTAGTCTGATATTTAATGTATTATCTATCTATTTTGATTATATTAGACATTTTTATATAAGAATAGTATCCTTTAATAATAAATTAATGCCTAAAGATAACAAATTGGACAAATTAGATTTAAAGATCCTAGGCTCATTGCTTGACAATTGCAGAGAGTCAGACAGACAAATGGGCAGTAAAATTGGAATTTCTGGCGCTGCAGTAAAGTCCAGAATTGAGAGGATGATTCAAAATAAAACAATTGAAAATTTTACATTAAAAATAGAACCACCTGTGTTAGGTTACAATCTAATCTACATTGTAACGACAGGTCAAGATGCCGATGAAATTCTAAAGCAGGTTAAACTGATAGGAGAACCGTTTTTCATGGTTCCCTGTGTTGGTGGGATTACGGTTTGCGGTATTGTGGTAAAAGAAAACGTACAGCAAAAAATAGAAATCATGAAAAATCTCATGAAAGATGTACGAGTTCTTAGCATTTTTGAAGCTGTTAATCCTGGCGTGAGATCAGATTTGATAAAAACAGATCTTGAGATAATAAGCCATCTCATGAAAAATCCTAGAATGAAAATTGAGGATCTTGCAAAGGTTGCCAATCTATCCACCAAAACGGTTGCAAGGTCGTTAAAGAAATTACAAAATGATGAAGCAATTCAGTTTACTTTAATTTTTAATCCTGCAAAATTTGATCAGTACATACCATTTGCAGTACTGGCCTGGATTGACGGAAATCTAAATGAAACTCTAAACAGATTGAAAAAAGAATTCTCGGGATATTTTTTGCAAAAGCCGTTTATCGCAAAAAATCAAATTGTTTTGTTTTTGTACAGCAATAACATATTTGAGCTTGACAACATAACGCAGAAGGTAAGAATGATAAAAGGAGTATCTATTGCTGATCTGTTTATTCCAAAAAAGATAGAACTTCCACAGCAGTGGATTAAAAATACAGTCAGGAGCTCAAAATCTTCCGGAAAGTTGCACCTTATGTACCAGACAAATTAAAATAGCATCCAATTAAAAAAATTACTAGTTGAAGAAAAAAACAATCTATGAGGGTAAGATACTTGGGCTTAACATATACGATTTAACAGTAAATGGTAGAAAGGTAAGACGTGAAATAATTGAGCACCGAGGGGCTGCGGCAGTACTTGGTTTTGATGAAAAAGGCAAGGTAATTTTGGTAAAGCAGCATAGGTTTCCCCATGGCTACATATTAGAAATTCCTGCAGGCACGCTTGAAAAGGGTGAAAAGCCAGAAAAATGCGCATTTCGTGAAATCCAGGAAGAAACTGGTCACAAGGCAAAGAAGATGACCCACCTTATCACGTATTATCCGTCTGTTGGTTACAACAAGGAGGCAATACACTGCTTTGTGGCAAAGGGGCTTCAGAAAGTCAGCGGCCAGATGCTAGATGAGGATGAAATCATGTCAGTTGTAAAGATAGATATGAAAAAACTGCTTGGCATGATAAAGAACGGCAAGATCATCGACTCTAAAACCATATGTGCTGTTTTGACCTATGCGCTGAAAAACAAACTATACTAGTTATAGATTGGTTTCACAAGATCCGCGATGTCTGCCCAAGATCTTGAAACTTTTTCAAACATGTATATGAGATCTACTAAATCAATTGGCAGTTGGTTTTTTTCCTCAATTGAGGAACGTATGTCTGATATTTTTCTCTGAAACTTTCTGTGATTTGATATTGCGTCTATTGCAAGTCTTCGATTGTGTCCAATGAACGCGTCAATTGATTTTTGATGTATGTTTTCAATGTCTTTTGTGAGATCGTAAATTTTGTGAAGGTCGTTTTTGGAAAGATGTGTGTTTGATATGGTATTTGCTATCTCCACCAAAGTGTCACAAGCTGTTTCCAAAATGTTTGCAGCTATTCTATAATCTAAGATATCGATGTTTTCAAGATGAAATATGGTTGCAAGTCTTTTATCAACCATCGTGCTGCGAATTAATCTGACAAGCAGAAAATACTGTCTGTCTACCTCATCATCCCTATTTGGAAGAGTTTGAAGATTTGACTTGTCCTCAGAGATCAGCGCCAATGAAATGTCGTTGAACATGCCCAGCGCGATTGAACTTATTCGTTTTAAAATTTTATCAGGATTTAGCGTAGTCGCATCTAGGAGAAATTGAACATTTATGTTAGAAGAATCCTCTTCTACTATTTCCATTCCGACCAGCCTTCGCATGGAATTTCGAATTTTTTCCCTATCCTCAACTGGGATGCTAGTCTTTCCCTTTATTCTAATTATGTCATATCCAAGAAGATACGCGCCTGTGATGTCTGCAACAATGTTTTCGTCCTGTGGAAGCGGATAAGAAATCACTACCTCTTTTGAGGGCCTTTCGGTTTTGTTTACAGTAATTGAGATGGTATTTTCGTTTGTTTCAATCTCCACCTCAGTGCTTTTTTCAAGCTTGTTTGCATCCACCCATTCTTTTGGGAGCGATACCAGAATGCTGCTTCCTATTTTTTGTAGGCGTCGAATGAATTTAGTCAATTTATACTAATATAATTAATTTAAGCCATATTCTTATATTTTTAGTAAAATTTAAACTCAGATCATGAAGGGAGTGGCATTTAGTCCTGCGCACATCACTGGATTTTTCAAGGCTGAACTGGATGAAAAACAAAGGCCTGAGTTTCAAGGGTCGTTGGGAGCTGGATTTTCAATTCAGTCAGGTGTCATCAGTACGGTAGAAATTGAGGAATCAGATTATACTGATTTTAAGATCAAGGTTACAGGATATCAATCAGACAACACGCAGGTCTCTGAATTTGTGATAAGGGAATTTTTGAAAAGCATCAAGGGAAATTATTTTCTCAACATACATCATGACATCAAAGTTCCAGTAGGGTATGGATTTGGCTGTTCTGCAGCAGTTGCACTGTCGCTTGCGTTTGCACTAAACCAGGCATTTGGGACTGGATTTTCAAACGAAAAGCTTGGAAGGATTGCTCACGTTGCCGAAGTATGTTGCCAGACAGGGCTTGGCGATGTCTTGGCGTCATATCATGGCGGGTTTGAAATTAGAGTTAAGGGCGGTGCACCTGGAATTGGTTCCATTAAGAAAATATCAACAAAATCATATTCTGCAATTATGATCTGTTTTGCTCCAATTTCGACAAAACTATTCATGAAAGAAAGAATGTCATCGATAAACGGTCTTGGCGGAAAGATGGTAAATAAACTAGTACAATCTGGAGACGTCAATGAGTTCCATGATTCATCCATAGAGTTTGCAAACTATGTAAACATCATAACCCCAAAGATGAAAACGGTAATAGATGATCTACAAAAAAACGGAATAAAATGTGGTGTTGCACTTTTTGGTGAGACAATTTTCACACTCATCCCACAGAATTTAGAAAATAAAGTTTTGAGCATATTGAAAAAATATAATGACGGAATTATTATCAAATCAAAAATAGACGAGCTTGGGGCAAGACTAGTTAGCTAAATGACAAAACTAATTCCAAAGAATCACCCAAGGGCTCATTCTTTACACGTTAGGGAACGACTTGTTAATGCGTTTGATGACGGACTTGTTGCAAAAGAAGGTCTCATGGCACATGGCCGCGGAGAGGCATTTGATTACTTGATAGGCGAAAAAACGTCAAAATCTGCAAAAAGCGCAATAAAAGCAGCCGCGTTTGCACTTGTTTCCGCAAAATATCCTGTTATTTCGGTAAATGGTAACATTGCAGGCTTGTGTCCAAGGGAAATAATAGAACTGTCAAAGGCGACAAATGCAAAAATTGAGATAAATCTGTTTTATTCCAGCGAGAAAAGAAAGCAGGACATTTTGAGGGTATTACACAAAAACGGTGCAAAAGATATCCTTGGTGTTGACAGGAAAAACTACACGAGAATTTCTGGCCTAGACAGTGCAAGAAGAATCGTAGACAAAAATGGAATTTATGTTGCAGATGTGGTATTAGTTCCCTTAGAAGATGGAGACAGAACAATAGCTCTTAAAAAAGCAGGAAAGAAAGTCATCACGTTTGACCTAAATCCCCTGTCCAGAACCGCACAAACGGCAGACATTACAATTGTGGATAACGTAGTTCGTGGAATGAGGGAATTGATTGATACTTGCGTAAAAATGCAAAAGAAAAATTTACGCAATGTACCATTTGATAACAAAAAAAATCTTGCAAGATCCATTTCTGAAATAAGGACTCACCTATCAAGGAGGGCAAAGAGTGCATAAATCAGTAAGAGATATTTTAGAAAAAAGACAGGCCGGAACGAAAATCTCCGTAATTACCGCATACGACTACACTATGGCATCATTATGCGACAAGGCAGGAATCGACATTTTACTTGTCGGAGACAGTGCGGGAATGGTGATGCTTGGATATGAGAGCACCGTTCCAGTCACAATGGATCAAATGGTTCTGTTTACAGAGGCAGTAGGCAGGGCGCGCCAAAATGCGCTCATAGTGTCTGACCTTCCATTCATGTCGTATCAAGCAAGCATTAGTGATGCAATCGCAAACTCGGGCAGACTGGTAAAGGCAGGAGCAGATGCGGTAAAACTTGAAGGCGGAAAAGCAGTATCAAGTACAATCAGGGCAATAGTAGAAACAGGCATTCCTGTGATGGGGCACATTGGGTTCCAGCCTCAGACTACTACGCTTGCCCAAGGATACAAAGTCCAAGGAAGAACAAAAGACGCGGCAGTGAGGCTGATCGAGGACGCAAAAGCGCTGGAGGAAGCAGGCGTGTTTAGCATAGCTCTTGAAATGGTGACAGATGAGGTATCAAAGATAATTTCAGAAACAGTTTCCATCCCAACCATCGGGATTGGCTCTGGCAAATACTGTGATGGTCAGGTGCTCGTGGTTCATGATATTTTGGGCATGTATGACAAGCTAAAGCCAAAATTTGTAAAACAATACTTGTCATTATCAGATCAAATAACAAAGGCAGTATCAAATTATAGAACAGATGTTGAATCCGGTAGATTTCCTGCAAAGGAAAACTGGTTTTCAATGGATAAATCCGAGCTTGAAAAATTAAGAAAGGAAATTGGCAGATAAGCATCCATCTTTAGACATAGTGGAATCGTATGGAACAGATCTGGCAGGAAAGAAAATTGTTCTTTGTATAACAGGAAGTGTTGCAGCATACAAGGCACTTGAGCTTGCGAGACTTTTGATGAGACATGGTGCAGATGTAACGTGTGTTGCAAGCGACGCAGTAACCAAACTGATCCAGCCTGATTATTTCAAATGGGCAACTGGAAACGAGGTAATTACAAAGCTTACTGGAAATTTGGAGCACATTAAACTAGCTGACTATAGGCAGTCAGACATCATTGTGGTATACCCAGCTACTGCAAATACACTTGGTAAGCTTGCAAATGGAATTGATGACACGCCAGTATCAACTGTTCTAACTGTCGGATTTGGAGCAAAGATTCCAATTCTGATGGCACTTGCAATGCATGAAGCAATGTATGAAAATTCTGCAGTACTACGAAATATTGAGTTTCTCAAAGGCAAAATCGAGTTTATTTCACCACAAATTATTGAGGGAAAGGCAAAAGCTGCCGAACCCGAAGACGTCTTGGAATATGTTTTGAAAAAATTTGGCCATTCTCCCATACTGGATGGTAAAAAAATTCTGATGACTGCAGGCCCGACAATAGAGTACATAGATCCTATTCGTGTAATTACAAATCAAAGCACTGGAAAAACAGGCGTATTGCTTGCGGCACAACTTGTCTCGGCTGGAGCAAAGGTCACATTTGTATATGGTCCTGGAAGTGAAGAGCCGCCAAAAGGGGCTAAAACCATACCAGTCAAAACTGTAAATGAAATGTTTGATGCAGTAAAAAAAGAACTGAAGAAAAAGTACGATATTGTGATTTTATCAGCAGCTGCGTCTGATTACACCACGCATAAAGCAAAAAGCAAATTAAAAAGCACAAAGAAAAAAATGGTCATAAAATTACAAAGGGCGCCAAAGATCATAGATCACGTCAAGAAAATTCAGCCCAATGTTTTCCTTGTTGGATTCAAAGCAGAAACTGACATTTCCAAAAAATCGCTCATTGAGTCTGCATGGAAAAAGCTCAAGGAATCAAATGCAGATATGATAGTTGCAAACGACGTGGGAGACAAATATCAGAAAAATCCCGAAATAAACGAAGTTTTTATCATTGATAAATCTGGTAAAGTTGCAAGCTCCGGTCGCAAAGAGAAGCTAAGAATCTCAAAGTTTATCAGAAAGCAAATCGAAAAAGGACTTACTTGAATTATCCGGATAAGGTAAGGATATCTGTTTTTGCAATGCTTTCAGTTTTACTGATAAATTTCACTCCTTCTTTTGCACAGGAAGAATTCAACTCTGCACAGTTAGGATTTGGAATGCCAGATATCACAATAACACCTACCTCTGGTCCTGCAGGAACTGAAATCGAAATCAAAGTAAAAAACATGCCTCCTCCTCCAAAAGGAAATGATCCTAGAATAGAATTTTTTGTGTATTTGCCTTTTGTCACCGCACTTGGAGACAATAATGTAAAAAATAATTGTGACGTAGAGCATTGCATTCCCCTGTATTCATTTGAAGAGATAAACGAAGACAAGGTGGCACCAAAGACAATCACGTTTTCATTATTTAGCGACCAAAATCCAAAGCCCACATTGCAAAATGGCTTGATGGAATCTGTGTGCGACGTAAAAATTAATGGCAAAACTGTTGAAAGGTACAGCACTGTTTGTATAGATAAAAACCAGCCTCTTGGAAATTATGAGATCAAATTTGCGTGGGGAATTCAGAGCTCAGACCTGTTTGATGTAAGAAAAACTGTCATCTTTACAGTAACGGAAGGAATTGCCTCCCAGAGCGAGAAAATGGAAAATCCTGACGACATAATATTTGAGAAATACAAAAACGGTGAGATAACCGAAGAAGAATTTGAAGAACAGTTAGCCAATCTTGGATATGATGCAGACGACATAAGACAGGCAAAAGCATTTTTAGGAAAATTACCTCATCAACAGGGCACGTTTTCTCCCGAACAAAAACAAGCAATAGAAGAAGGGATCAAGAAAGCCGAAGAGCAAAGTAAGCTAAACAGAGAACAATCTGAAAGTAAAGGAGAGGATTTTATTGGAGAGGATTTGGTTTCAGAAACCATCCCAGAAGAAAAAACCATACTCTTGCAACAGTACGAGGAGAAAAAATCAGGCGGTTGTCTCATTGCAACTGCAACATATGGAACCGAGATGGCATCCCAGGTACAATTACTAAGAGAAATACGATATAATGTATTTAGCACTGGATCCGGTGCCGGATTCATGACTGGTTTTAATGCAGCTTACTATTCTTTCAGCCCGACAATTGCCGACTTGGAAAGGCAGAGCCCAATATTCAAAGAAATTGTAAAAATCACAATTACTCCAATGCTATCAACGTTGTCAGTACTCAACTACGTGAGTATAGACTCCGAATCAGAAATGCTCGCATATGGAATTGGAATAATACTACTAAATATTGGAATGTATTTTGTTGCGCCCGCTGTAATAATCGTAAAAGCTAGAA
>CAZCWI010000041.1:0-12475 GCA_964502325.1 uncultured Candidatus Nitrosotenuis sp.
AAAGATGTCAAACGGTCTTACGTATCCCATGCCCGCATAGCCAAATATTGCCACGAGTGCACTAAAACCACCAACCAGTCCAAAAATTAGAAATTTCTTGTCACTATTCACAGACAAGATTTTGTTTTATTCTATATGTATAGAGTATACAATTTTCATAATTGGAATCATGTTATCAAGATTGGAAGAGAGTGCCTAGTTGGGGAAATAGATTGGTCACTCCCTCCAATTTAGACATGTTATCACATTGTCAGTATTTAACAAAAATTACGATTATCAGTCCTGAAAATTAGGCGTGAGTTCGGTTATCATCTTTGAATCTCATTAAAGAGATAAAATAATTACCAAACAGCAAATGACTATGGCGGAGCTTAAGCGGCACCTTGGTCTTTTTCAGACAACGATGTATGGAGTAGGGCTCATACTCGGTGCTGGAATTTATGCACTCATTGGGGATGCGGCTGGAATGGCGGGGAACTCATTATGGATTTCGTTTGTTTTGGCCGCAGTAGCTGCGGTTTTTACGGGATTAAGTTATGCGGAGCTCTCCTCAATGTATCCAAAAGCCGCTGCGGAATATTCTTTTATCAAAAATGCGTTCAAGAATAATTTTGTAGCATTTATCGTTGGCTGGCTTACGTTATTTGTTGCAATAATTTCAGCATCTACTATTGCTTTGGGCTTTGGTGGCTATTTTGCAGATTTGTTCGGTGCACCAATTTTGATTTCGGCAATATTAATAATTGTGGTGTTATCATTTGTTAATTTTTTTGGGATAAGAGAATCATCTTCGATGAATGTAATTTTTACTATAATAGAGGCAGCGGGTCTTACACTTGTTATTTGGATCGGGTTTGCGATATTTGGTAATGTGCAGATTGATTATTTGGATATGCCTCATGGTTTAGGCGGTATATTCTCTGCATTCACGTTGGTGTTTTTTGCATATATTGGATTTGAGAATATTGCAAACATTGCAGAGGAGATACGTAATCCAAAAAAAGTACTTCCAAGGGCAATCATTCTTTCAATATCAATTACTGCAATAGTTTACATTTTGGTTTCATTATCTACAGTTCGGGTTCTTAGCTGGCAAGAATTGGATTCTTCGATTGCTCCACTTGCAGATGTTGTAAAAAAGTCACTAGGCCCACAGGCACAGATTATTCTTTCATTTATTGCATTATTTGCAACCACAAACACTGTCCTCATCATGTTAGTATCAGGATCAAGAATTCTTTACGGCATATCAAAAGACAGTGCGCTTCCTGCGATATTTGGCATTGTACATCAACAACGAAAGACCCCGTGGCTTGCAATAATTGTAATCGGGTTTTTATCAGTAGTGTTTGTGTTTGCAGGAGACATTGCAACGATTGCAAATATCTCAGTATTTACAATAATCATGGTTTTCATTCTCGTTAATCTATCATTGATTTGGCTACGTTACAAGGAGCCAAATTATGAAAGGCCGTTCAAATCGCCGTTAAACATAAAAAAATTTCCAATCCTTGCGGCACTTGGAATTATTACGCCAATTCTAGGAATAATTCAGCTAAATCCGTATGTCATTTACATGGGAATTGGCGTTATCGCGTCAGGAGCGCTGTTTTACTTTTTGTACAACGGTTTATTGAAAAAGCCTAATTTGAAAAGTTAGTGCAAGTCAATTGTTTTAATTATTTTATTTGCAGTTTTGTCAATGTCGACATTTGGTTCTGCCGAAATCAACAAAACAAATGAGTCAATTGGGAAGCTCATCATGACTGCCTTTTCTCTGCGCGATGCAGAATACCTGACTTGACCAAGACAATAGTCAAAGTCTTTTCTCATTGAGACTCTTAGAACAAGCTCCATGTACATTTTTTGTCGTTCAGCCTCGTCTTCTGGCGAATCTATGCAAGACTTGAATCCACCTGCAACAAGTCGTCCCATGGAATTAATTAATCCTACAAAGCGAATTTCATTCTCTTTTAGTAGAGTATCACATTTTTGCTCAAGGACTGACTGTTCTAGTACATATTTTGTTTTCATTAAATCGATTTTTGTAAATTTGTTAATAAAAGCCGCGTAGTAATTATCAGTGACTGATTATATACTGGAAATGTGAAGTGCCAAAGATGAGTAAGGTAATTACATTCCTAATAATTTTCTTAATCATTTTTGGGATTAATTCGCAGCAAAATCATGCATTTGCAGATCAGAGCAATCTTGTTTTCTACGGTAAAGGAGTAGTTGAGAAAACAAATCCTTTTGCTGGAGAAGTCATAAGGATATTAATCAACAAAGATACAGGTGCAGTTATTCATGCCACATTGCATGGAATAGAAATAGTAAGAATGAATCTTTCTCCAAGTGATACATGTATCCAAACAAAATCAACCCTATGTTTCGATGGAGTTGTTACTGACGTAAAAAATACAAATATGCATCAAGTTGGAGATAAAATTAATCTGACACTTGATCTGCAAAATAAAAAAGAAATAGTATTGATCAATTCAGGTCCGATGCAAGGAACAACCATCATAATTAATCTTACAAAAACTATCGTAAAGTTAGATGGCCCATTTACAATTATTTTATCGAAGGAAGGCGGAATTGCTGGAATAAGAAATACTGTAACAATTGATACTTCATCTGGAGAACTGACAAAGGAAGACGGTTCAATGTACTCTATCAACGAAAAGTCAATAGCAGAAATCCACCACGCAGTGAAAAAGAGCAAATTCTTTGATATAGTACAACAAAATTATCCGCCAATTCAAGGCTCTGCTGATTACTTTACATATTCAATTCAGATAACTCAGGGAGTTTTCCAGAACACTCTATCATGGACAGATACCTCGGACAATGTGCCTGAAAAAATCATTTGGTTAAATGACAAGATTAACAGCATAATTACAAACTTGGAATCAAATAGATTGATCATAAATTAATAAAATACATTAAATTTTGAAGAAAATTTCCATTTATAATAGATAGATACAACAAACATGCGGTAAATTTTTTCAATTGTGAATAGGACTTTAAAAGCATACAAAATTTGATTTGAGAAGGCATACGATAATATTAAATTGGAACATTATCTGGAGCAATCCCATGAGCAGACAGATCACTCCGCTTGATGCGTGTAACGAGGTCATGACAATAGATGACTCAATACGATTTGTTGGCAGGATTAAAGATAGAAAACTTATCGCGTTTGCAAGACACCAGGGTAAGAAGCCATTACTAGATGCAGAATTAGGAAATTTGGCACATTATTACGCATCAGTCAAGGCAAGTATGGAGGAGATGTTTGACGGACCACTAGGTAAGACAAACTGGATGATAACTGCCAAAGAATATGTAAAACTAGTAACCCTTTTCCTAGACGACGGACTGCTTATTTTCTCATTAGATGTAGATGCTAATCATGACGAAATTATTAAAAAGATTCAAAGCTTGAATATTAAACTGTAAAGTTTTCCCAAATCAATCACAGATAGTCTTTGAGTGAGATTTTATCTCCTCTTGGGATTTTTGCTATCTCAAATCCTTCTGGTCGTTTTGACATGGATCTGGTTGCATCAATTCCAAGCTTTGCGGTAAGCAGATTTTTTTGATCACTGGATGGATCAAGGCTTGAACCTCTCACCTTTTCAATTATTGTAAGATCCTTATCAGCTTGGAATCGTGTAGCCATTGCATACTCCACCTGAACTGGATCAGATGGGTCGATGTCCTCATCCACTACTGTCACCATTTTGAGTGAGCGATGAGCTGCAAATGTCTGTTCGATTGCTTTTTTTGCATCAGCGTCTTTCTTTTTTGAAATTTGTACCACTGCATGCAGCCAGTTACATCCACCGTTTGTCATTACCACTTGTTTTGTTTGAGGAATTGTCTTTTTGACATCACGGTTAAGCTTTGCCTCAATTGGCATTCCCATCAGTAATCGGTGCTCTGAATATCCTGCCAAAACATCATGGAAAATTGCATTATTCCTATAGTATAGCTTTTCAAGCTCAAAGACAGGTTGCTCCCTTGCAAAGTCATATGTTCGAAGCATCTCAACCATCCATTCTTTGTGGGTCTTGTCTTGTAGTATTTTTCCTTCCAACACGATTTCTGCGCCAGATGGAACTTTCATGCCAGAGTACGGCAGTTTTGTCAATGTGAGTTTCCCCCCCAAAAGTGAGTTAGCTATTTCTAGCTCGTCTTCACCCCATTCTGCCTGATATGCGCCTGCAATAGATACAGCTGGATGGACGCCAACGGTTATTGCTACTCTGAGATCTTCACCATGTTCCTTTGCATGTACAAACGTTCTATGAAGATGTCTTCCTTCCACCATTCGTACGGAAAAATGAGTCTTATCCAATGGCATTAGCCTATGAAATGACGAGTTTTGTGCCTTTTTTTCCTGATTTAACGTATAGATTATTGATGATGTGATAAATGGTCCTGATTCCTTTTCAAAGTGGGTCACTATTGGAAGAATTGACAGATCCTTTGAGAAATTTGCCAAGAATTTTCCACCTAGAACAGTTTTTGGTTTTTTTGCGTTCTCTATTGCAGATATTACCTTACTATGAATTGTTGGCTCCGTCGCAGATACAGCACTCGCAAATCGTGTCCTCGTACCAACCAAATTCGCGACAAGACGCAGTTTGCTTTCCTTGATATTTTCAAAAAGAATTGCGTTTGCGCCATCCATCTTTGCCGTAACTGCCGCAATTTCATATTTTGTAGAAACGCTCTTTTTTACAACAGACAACTGTCCAGTCTTTTTTATTTTCTCGATAAAAGTACGGATGTCAGTCATTCTCGAATTACCTCAGTAATTTTCGCAATTAGAACTTTACCTGCGTTTGCTCCAAGCTCCTTTTGTGTGAACAATGAAACAACGCATACCCCTTTTATGTAGGATGCCAGTTTTTGAGAGATCAGTTTTAGAAAAAGTGCGTCTGTTCTTGCAGGGATTATTGTTGATGTGCTAGGTGACGGACCTGTCCCCACAGATATCATCATTGCGCCAAGCTTATTGGCGCCTTCAGTTATAGAAATAAAAAAACCGTTGTCGTACTTTTCAATTTTGACATCGAATTTCCGATTTTCTGTTTCCACAGTTATTACACTGTAGTCAGAACGTGACATTACTTTCTTGAATAGAGATTCTATGCCTTTATTGCTATCGCTTCTTGTGGGTCAGTTTCAACTTCGATTGCGGCTTTGGATTTTCTTGTTCTTTTTACTTTAGTTGTTACCTCAGTGCTTGGCTGTATTGCTTGTTTAGTGCCAGCTTTGACTTTGGTCGCGGTTTTGGCTTTTCTTGTTCTTTTTACTTTAGTTGCCGTTACTTCTTCTGCCACCTCAATGTTAGGTTGTACTGCTATTGCCTCTTGGGCTTCGGCTTCTACTCTGGCACGTAGCTTGGCTTTGTATTTGAGATTTCGTGGTTTTGTTCTCAATCTATAACCACAGCATGGACACCAAAGGCCTTCCCATTTGATGAAGATTTCACAAATTTGACATCGTCTCTGTCCGGAAGCATAACGCCCAGTTCCTACTGGCTTCTGTGCCTTGTATCTAGAGCAGATTCCTTTACATGTCATATTTTATTCACTTGTAATATGATATAGGAATCGCAAATATTTAAGGATGGATCCATATTATTTACATAATTTTTACATAAATTGCATAAAAATTATAGTTGATCTTGGCAATTAGCTTGATCAATTTGACAAAAAATCGTCAAGTTATATAAATATCTAACGTTTTTTTTACGCATGATATTCTATCGATTTAGGCATGAATTTTTTGTATTTTCGAAATTAATTTAGTAAAAATCAGCCAGTTCTTGAAAGCGGTAGGACAAAACGCCTGTACCCCTCTCTTTGCGTAATGAATTTTGCAGACATCATGTCACGTTCGCCACGCTTGTTGTAGTTTTTGATTTTTTTCGTGGTTTTGCGTTCATCTACTAATTCTAGCTCAAAGTGGGAGCAGAACCGAAGATTGAGAAGAGTCGTGATTTGTTTTGTGACCTGCATGTTACCGTTCCCTATTTTGATTATTTTTCGTTCAGCCTTTAGTCCACCAAGAATTTTTGCGACGTGGTTTGCAAGATCCTCTGGTGAATTATACAGACCTCTTTCGATTTCTTTGCCAAAATACAGAACTGAAAGACCTATCCGCTGTCCAGGATCAATGCCAATTAAGAGCTCATTATCATTTAGTCCAGAATCCAGCATTTCAATTATTATCCCTTGGATTACAGTTGGATCTTCTTTTAGGATTTCCTCATACAGTATTGGCTGATTTGCAGATTTTGGTGATTCTTCTGCTGTAGTGAATATAAGATTGCCAGAATAACTTTCAATCTCGTCTGGGAGTAGAGAATCATATTTTACGTTCAATATTTTGAGTGTTTTAACAAATTGAAAGTAGGATTTGCCATAGGTGGTAGCAACGCCAATACGACAGTGTTCTAATGCGCTGATGCTATACAAGGTGATCTTTTGGATTTAAGGCTTTATGGCTTTAAAATCGTTGAAACCACGCTGTCTACTGCCTCATTAAACTTGGATTCAACGGTACTTTTAAGATTAGCTAATTTTGCTTCTCCCTCGGCAGCAATCTTTTTTGACTGCTGTTCTGCTTTTGCCTTGGTTTCTGATATTATGGATTCAGCCTCTTTAATTGCCATTTGAGTTACTTGAGATTGTAATGATTCAAGTTCAGTTTGAGTCTTAGAAGTCAGTGTTTTTTTGATGTCCGCTACCTTTTCGTTTAAGGAATCAATGTTATTTTCAAGCTCAGATAATGACTTGATTATCTTACTTACCTTAGAGTCTGCAACTGCGGTTTGCGTGGCTTCCTTCATATAGCTAAAAACCCTCTAAACCCGTTAATTAAATTATTCATTTCGTACTCAAAAGCAGGATTGCTCTTGCAAGATCGCCTTTTGTCTCAACTAGTGCATTTGTTGCGGCTTCTGGCGAAACGTTTGCTTGTTGACACACGAGCATGATGTCTTCTTCTGAGAATATTGGAACTTCCAGTTCTTTTTCTTCATAACTCGTCGCTATCACTTGAAAAATGGAATTATCTTTGGCCTTCATTTCGGTAACGGAGGGTTTGGAAATTATGATCTCTTTTTTGTCTGTTTTTATGATTACCTCTTGGACATTTGAGAGTTCTTTCATGTCTAGACCCATTTTGTCCATCATCCTTCGCATTTCACGGTTGCCGCCTCCTCGCATCATGATGTCTTTTCCTCCAAACCAGATTTTAAACTATCGCGGACTTTGATCGCAACTCCTCTTTTCAGGGTCAACATCATTTCCGAATTTACAATTGCTTTCCCCACTGCAATTACTTTGTCCTTGTAAAGTACAGGCACATCTGCACCTATCATGATATTTTTGCCAGCTGAAACAACGTGTTTGCAGAAAACAGATTTTCCATCTTGCACAAAAGGTTTTGAGTCTTCATCTATTTCAATGCAATTTTGGTGAAATTTTTTGCTTTTCATCAATATCTGGGCAAAATACGGAGTTATTGCCAGACCTCCATCGATTCTAAGTGTACACAGTAAGCGATTATTATGATAAACCTCTCTAATCCTTCCAGTTTTTTTAGAAAACGTAATTTTGATTTCTTTTGGCAGGTATTTTGAAACCCCATTTCCAAATAATGCATCAATGGTATGTTTTAGCTTCAGAACTTGATCCATCATCAATTGCAGATAATTTGCAATATTAATACGTGTAACTAGTTATTTTTTGGGATCTTCATAGTAAAAGTAGTCGGATTGTTTTCTGCAATTATTGTACCACCATGTTGCTCCACAATGTTTTTACAGCTTGCAAGTCCAAGACCAGTTCCTTTTTGTTTTGTTGTAAATAATGGTTCAAAAATTTTCTGCAGATTTTCTTCAGGTATTCCATGGCCAGTGTCTTCAATGGAAATGATATGATAGTTTTGATCTTCAGATAATTTTATCGATATAATCCCATCATTTTCGACTGCATCAACTGCGTTTCGCAATAGATTAACGAGGACAATTTCTATTTGTGCGGGATCACAACTTAAGAGAAGATCCTTGTCAGGTTTGATAATCTTAACACGTTTTGGAATTAATATGCTGTTAAGAGCACTAGTAAGCATTTTTGAAAACTCCGTTGATTGTTTTATTACTGGCTTACTTCTTACAAAGTCCAATACTTCGGCAATCTGATGAGACATTCTGTCAATGGCATTCTTTTGTTTCTCAAATGTTTCTTTTTCTTTTTCAGATAGATCTTGGTTTTGCATTTGTAGCACTTCGGATGTTACCTTAATCACAGAAAGGGGGTTCCTTAGGTCGTGCGCTACCCTTGCTGCAAGCTCCCCTATCGCTGCAAGTTTGTCTGATTTTGATTTGTATTCTGCAATTTCAAGATCTTTTTTGATTTGGATTATTTCTGCTTCTTTTTTGAAAAGTTTGTCCCTACTAAACGCAAATAAGACTATACTCACCACCAGAGCGACTGCAAAACTAATCAGCACAAGCCTATTTGTTTGAAGCGTCGATTCCGCATCGGAATATAATGATTCAGTATGAGTCATAACTAAGGCAAAATATTCAGTTTTTTCATTAATCTTAACAGGAATACTCGTAGAAAGAGTTTCGCCTAATTCGGTTTCAGTGATGGAGTACTCGATGATATTTCCGTTCATTATGTCTTCAAAAAATTTAATCGTATTTGGATCATTGTGTAAGAATTGCTGTACATCGTCATCATAGAACTTTTTGCCTACTACATCGATCGTAAGACTTTCTGGAGCAACGATAAACTGAGCATCATTATCGATCACCACCAAGAGTTCAGAATTTATATCAAATATGCCTACATGCTTGCTAAAAAATTGAGACGGATCAAACGTAATTCCGATTATCCCTTGTAGATCATTGTTTTTATCAATAATTGGATATGCCAAAATTATTTGGAAACTTCCATCCAAACCGATGACACCCGATGAAAAAGAAGATTTCATTGTTTGTTTGATTTCCTGTACATATGGTTGATTAGAAAGATCTAGGCCAATTGTAAAGGTCTCATCTCCATTAATATTGTAAATTATTTTAAATTCTTTATCAGTTTCAAAAAATATTTTAGTTGGAGTAATTTTGTTGATCTCTTCAAATTGTTGTTGTGTAATCGCTTTAGATTGCTCATTTATGAGATAGGCATCAGTTTGATAATATTGCGCAATGTCATGTAACTCATGAATTAACAAGTTGAGATCAGATTCTATGCTCATCTTCATTGCCTTGTTGACACTGTGCTGAAGTTCAATTTGATTTTCCAAAAGAATTTCTTTAAGATTGTCCTCAGCTTTTTCATAAGAGTACAGTATTATGGAAAAGGATGCAATTATTGTAATAATCATGAGTGCATCTGGAAGCCTAATCGACTGTAGCATACGTAAATTTGCATAGAACGTGTTTATTATCTAACGCAAAGTTACCAGACTTGCTTCTATTAATTTTTCAAAAATTATATATGATTTTGATAAATCTATATAGATCAAGCCATACATTTAGTCATGCAAGAACGAGAAGAGACCAGGCGTTTACAATTTACCGGAAAGTCATCTTACATAGTATCTTTGCCAAAACAATGGATTACTGAGTTGGGATTAAAACAAGGCGATCAGATTACCATTACACGGCAAGGAAAATCAGGCCTCAAGATACTTCCCGTTAAGGATCAAACAAAAACCATACAAACAGAAGAAGCTATTTTAGAGATTGCAAGAGACGATGAGAATGCTGCCATAATTCGTAAACTTGTATCACTGTATTTTCTCGGATACAAAACAATTCAGATAAAACCAAAATCAGACAGATTACAGCCGGGGCAAAGAAACGCGATCAAATCAGCAGTCAAAGGAATGTTGATGGGTGCAGAGATTATTTCGGATTCTGTTGACGGGATAACGATTCAGGTTCTTGTGAATCTTTTAGAGCTGTCAGTCGATGGTGCGTTCAAAAGGATGCTTCATCTGGCAAAATCAATGCTCAAAGATGCGCTACTTGCGGTAAAAGAGGGAAATATTGAACTTGCAAAAGAAGTAATTGACAGCGATGATGAGGTAGACAGATTCGGCTTTTACATTATACGCCAGTTAAAAATTGCAATTCAAAATGAATACATGTTAAAAGATATGGGTTTTACCAATGCGAGACAGTGTCTTGGATATAGACTAATTGTGAAAAACATTGAGAGAACTGGAGATCATGCAGTTTTGATAACAAAGGATCTTTTAGAATTCAAACGACCAATCAAAAATAGCATAATGGAAAAAATTGAAGACCTAAATGACTTTGCAGTATCTGTCTTAGACCAAGCATGTCTTGCTTTATTCAAAGAGGACTTTAATCTGGCAGAGCTTGCAATCAAAAGAGCATCAGATGCATCAAAATATGAAAAAAGGATGCTTGAATCAATAAAGTCAATAAAGGATGAAGAGGAAGCATACAGGATAAGAAGAATGTCGGAAAACATCATCAGGATTGCAGAATACGCAAGCGATATTGCGGAAATCGTACTTAACATGAATATAGAAAAACTGCTAAAAAAACCCAAGCTGTAAAATTTTGAAACTATGACACTAACTGCAATTTTAATCACATATGATAATGAGAACTCGATAAGAGAAGCACTAGGCCTTTGTGAGGCAGCAGGATATAAGGTAGAAAAAATAATCAGGCAGAAATTTCTCAACAGGAACAAGTTTGGTATTGGGGAGGGGAAAGTCGCAGAAATCAAGGATCTTGCCAATAAAATAAAGCCGGATGTGATAATTTATGACGAAATTCTAAAACCGAGTCAGAACTATAATCTTGCTTCAACTCTAAAAATGAACATTGTAGATAGGGAATCACTGATTTTAGAAATTTTTGAGAGAAGATCAGCCAGTCATGAATCACATCTTCAGATAAAATTAGCACAGCTTAGATATGAGATGTCACGAGCAAAAGAAAAAATCAGACTTGCCAAGATGGGCGAGCAGCCAGGATTTATGGGAATTGGAATGTTTGAAGCAGATGCGTATCAGAACGACATTCAAAATAGGATGAAAAGTGTTAGAACAAAACTAGCAAAATCAGGAAAACAGCGGGCGTTACACAGAGAGGCAAGAAGAAGAGTTGGTTTAAAGACAATCTCGCTTGCAGGATACACGTCTGCTGGGAAAACTACCTTGTTTAACTTGTTAACTGGAGAAACTAAGGAAGAAAGCCCCGAACTGTTTACGACGCTCTCAACTACAACAAGAAAAATGCTAATTAATAAAAATCCAATTCTTATTTCAGATACAGTAGGATTCATCAGCAAATTACCAGCGTATATGGTAGAGGCATTCAAATCAACACTTGAGGAGCTCAAATATGCAGAAGTAGTAATTGTAGTAATAGACATGAGTAATACGTTACTAGAATTGAGTAAAAAATTTCGCAGCTCCCTTAAAACCTTGGCAGAGTTAGATGTAGATCAGGACAAAATAATTTATGCATTAAACAAATCGGACCTTATCAGTCCAGAGGAGATTGTCGAAAGGGCAGAATATCTTGGCCTTGGAGAGAACAAAAAATGGATTCCAATTTCATCAGTAACAAAAGAAAACGTGCCAAAAATACTAGAATTGATAAACAAGATGTTAACCGAAACAAAACCATACGAAAAAGAAATTCCAAAAAAACCAGATTATGCCAAATTCTATGAAGATTGAAGTGTTAAGAATAGGTCAAAGGCTAGTACGAGACGATAGAGTGACTACCCACGTAGCATTGGTAGCAAGAGGTTTTGGTGCTTCAAAAATATTCATGAATGAGGTAAATCCCGAAATCAAAGATACATTAGATAAAGTAAACAAATCATGGGGTAGCGATTTTCAAATAGAATTCATTGAAGATTGGAGGAGATTGCTCAAATCAAAGAAAAAAAGCTCTGTTAAGATCATACATCTTACAATGTATGGCGAAAACATAAACAAAATTCAGGACAAGATCAAAAAAGAAGATAGTGTGCTAATAGTTGTTGGAGCAGAAAAAGTACCACGTGAAGTATACGAACAAGCAGATTATAATGTAGCAGTCGGTAATCAACCACATTCTGAAATAAGTGCTCTTGCCATAATTTTAGATAGAATCCAGAATGGGAAACAATTTGATATAAAATATGATGACGCCAGATTGGAAATAGTACCAACTGAAAAGGGCAAAACAGTAATTACTAAAAACGATTGATTAATTATATACTAAGGAGAATTATGTAATATTGGTTGAATCCTACGAAGACCCATTTGTAAGAATTTCTGCGATGATAGGAGGAGATGAATATCTCAAGGTTGCGCGTGCACTTTTGAAAGCAGAAGATGCAACCGATGAGGAAATTGCAAGCTCGACTGGCCTTAGAATAAACATGGTAAGAAAAGTGCTTTA
>CAZCWI010000042.1:0-12347 GCA_964502325.1 uncultured Candidatus Nitrosotenuis sp.
TTGTCAATGTCTGGGAAATTTTTTCGACGTCTCCGTTTTTTGCTTTTGCAACTATCTGGGCCGCTTTGCTGATCCCATCTTTTACCGTCTGCTCGTTTTCACCAAGCAGTCCGACAATTTCCTTGTTGGCAGAGTCTACCTCAGATGGGCTGAGATCCTCAAAACCGCTGACTCGCAAAAACTCGGCGGCTGCTTTTGGATACACAGTTTTGTAGATTCTGTCTGAATGGACAGGCCCTGGGTTTGTTGCAATTGAGACTATTCCTTTCTCGGCTAGCTCCCACGACATTGCCTCTGCAAGTCTGTTTTTTGCGCCCTGTGCTGCTGTATATGGACTTCGGAACCTGTATGGTCTCTGTTCAAACGGTCTTTCCTCCGTGAAGAATGTTGAAATCGTGATTATTTTTCCACCCTGCCTCATTACTTTTAGTGCCTGAGATGATGTCCAAAAGGTGCCAGTCAGATGGATTGCGACTGCACTTTTGAATTCTTCTAGCGGCGCATTTGAAAAACAGGTTACTGGACCTGAAACACCCGCATTGTTTATTACAATATCTACTGTAACGTTTGTCTTTTTCAATTCTTCGTACATTTGTGAAACGCCTGCCTCGTCGCTTACATCGACACCTGGGAACAGCCAGACCTTTGCATTACTGCCTGCCTTGGAAATTATCTCATCAAGTATCTTTTTTGTCTCTTCAAGCGGCTCTTTACGTCTGCCTAAAATTATTATGCTTGCCCCATTTTCTGCAAACAGTTTTGCAATTGTTTGCCCTATCCCAGTTCCACTGCCTGTGACTAGAACAACTTTATTTTTGTATTATTTATTTGGATCAATCTTGCCTGCCATGAATTCCTCGGACGTCTTTGCTGATGCTGAATGATTGATCGATTTTTACCTACTCTTGTCTTTTTGAGGCAAACTCAAGCTTTTTTTGCCCGTCATTCTAATGGGTTTTATCATAGAATTGGCTAACTGTACATGATGAGATCGCATCTCGTCATGGCAGAAATTGGCACTTTGCAGTCTCTTTGCTCAAGGCCTGTGTTTTTTACAAATACACAAAATGCTCTCGATAGTTTGGATTAAAATTTGATTTGAATGTGTGAGCGTAGATTCTGATGCGCCGCCAGGCTGTCCGTGATGCTCAGAACTTTTTGTTTAGTGCCAAAAACAAGCCATAGATCAGCGCCTGCGGACGCGGTGGGCATCCGGGGATGAATACGTCCACTGGGACTATCTTGTCTATGCCTCCGGTTGTAGCGTACGTGTCTCCGAAAATACCCCCACTACACGCACATGCCCCAACTGCGACAACGATTTTTGGATCTGGCGTGGCATCGTATGTTCTTTTTAATGCAATTTCCATGTTTCTTGACGCGGGGCCAGTTACGAGTAAAACATCTGCATGACGTGGGGATGCAACAAAACTAATTCCGAATCTCTCTATGTCGTAAATTGGATTGTTCAGTGCGGCAATTTCTATTTCGCAGCCGTTACAAGAGCCTGCATCGACTTGGCGTATGGCAAGTGAACGACCAAATAATTTCTGAATCTTGTTCTTAAGATCGTGGCCAATTTCTTCATATGGCTTGTCCGAAATTGCTTTCTCACCAGTTGAGATTTCTAACAGGCTGTTCCTGTTTTTTACGGATCTGGCAAACTTGTTCTCAATGCTGATAAATTCTGGAAACTCATCACTGCATTTTCCACACGTGATGCATTTTCCATGATCTACTGAGAATTGCATTGTCTGTGATTTTTCAAATGCATTTGTGGGGCAGATGTCTTTAAGTGCCTCTTTTGCGAGCTGAGTTGGGTTTGCCTTGAAAACAATTCTTCCACGATAATACTGGGGAATTAAAATTTCAGATAGCGGATCTCTTTGAGTGTGACTGCGATTGTCAAGAATGTCTTCCTTATGGTTATTTTTGATTGGGTTGTGGATTTTCATTACAGATCATTTCCTGAATAAGAGAGATCCAAGCTTTTGTTTACTAGCGGAAAATCTGCAACAATGTCGTTTAGGACTGCTTGTTCTATGATTGGCCAGTTGCAAAACGAGGCAGTGCGCACCTTGTATCTGTAAATTGAATTGTTTTCTCCAATAGTTACCCAATGAAGCGTTTGCCCGCGATGGGATTCGCAATATCCTAGGGCGTGCCTGTATGGCCTGAGGTTTTCAATTATTTTGGGGTTTGACAAGGAATCGCCCCTGAGGCTGTCCAAGGTTTCATGTATGAGCGATATCGAGTCTGAAATCTCTTCGGCGCGCAGATCAAACCTTGCCAAGACATCTCCGTCTCTTTTTTGCATCTCAACTTCGTGCTCAATTTGCTTGTATGGCGTTTTGAATTTGTTCACACTCAAAAAGGGGTAAAAAGAGTACGGATGATCTTTTCTGGCATCCATGTCAATACCTACACAACGTGCAGTGATTCCTACAGTCGATAAATCCAAGGCATCTTTTCTTTGAATCGTTCCTGTGTTCTTCATTCTGTCCATGAGGGATGATTTCTGTCTGAGCATTTCCAAGACCTGCTGAAAGTCATGGCCGACTTTGTCTATTGTGTCTAAAATGGCGCCTCTTTGTTTATCCGAGATGTCTGGTCTGACGCCGCCAACGGTGTTTACGCCAAACAATATTCTGCTTCCGGTGATTTTTTCATTTAGTTGCATCATATTTTCTTTTAAGATGTTCAGTCTTGATGCCCCAAAAGCAAATCCAGCATCAGTTGAAATTCCAGCTAATGTCCCTAGGTGATTGTATACTCTTTCCATTTCTGCACAGACTACTCTGATCTGTTCTGCTCTTTTTGGGATTTCAAGTCCTGAAATTTTTTCTACAGCCTGGCAGAAAGCCATTGAATTTGCCACCGACTCGTCTCCTGCTATCCGTTCTGATAGCAACACTACGTCCTCAATTTTCATTTTTTCTGCAAGTTTTTCCACTCCCTTATGAGTGTAGAATAGTTTAGTCTCCAAGTTCACGATAATCTCGCCCATGGTGCTGAACCTAAAGTGCCCCGGTTCAATTATCCCGGCATGTACTGGCCCAACCGGTATCTGGGTCACCTCGTTTCCATCGACTGTGAGAAACTGATAATCATTTTCTGTATTTATTGGAACTTTGTTGTTCAAGTCAACGTCTTTTCGTAATGGGCGAACCTGGCTATCCCAGTGTTCGTGCAGAACAAGCGGTCTTGTATCTGGATTGCCGTCTGGGAATAACCCAAACATGTCTTTGATCTCTCTTTCGTAAAGATGCGCGGAAGGAATTTGTGATGCGATGCTTGGAAATGATTCGTTTTCTTGCAGGTCTGCAGTTACAATCAAGAAAACATCTTCGTTTTTTCTTTCAAATATGTAACGTAAAACAAATTTTTTACCAATGCGCAGTTCGTCATTGCACACCATCATCACCAGTCTGGAATCAAGATTGCTGTGAACAAATGCGCAGATTTCGGGAATCGAACTGGTGTGATTTAGAAGTATGTGAATTTCATTTGAATTGGCTGGTAGAATTTTCGATATTTTGGATTGAAAACGATCAAGTAAATTCACAGTTAGTCTATTTTGGGTTTCGGCGTTCATAAAAATCACTAAATGCTTACTGCCCCGTCTCTGAAGATTTGCACGATGTTGTCTAACAGCTGCCTGAGCGGTTCTGGAACATAAAATCCTAAGATTATTGTCAATGCGGCCAGTATTGCCATTGGGGCTATTGAAAGAATGCCGAGATCTCCTCTACTGATCTGTTTTTTTGGGCTTCCAAAGATCATGCCAAGTGAGTGCCTCATAAAACTCGCAAAGATTACTAGAAGAAACGACATTACCAAAAATACTGCCAAATATTGGCTGCCTGAAAAGCCGGAGCTTAAAATGAAAAATTCGCTCATAAAGATGTTAAATGGCGGCAAGCCGACTATTGACAACGTTCCAATTAAGACAAGCATGCTGGTAAGGGGCATCACCTTTACGATTCCCCTGATTTCCGAAATCGTTTTGGTTTCGTACTTTTGGCTTATCGTTCCGCTTGCAAAAAACATCAGTGGCTTTGTGATTGCGTGGTTGACAATGTGCAGTATTGCTCCGTAGATTCCAAGTAGGCCACCAAAGCCTATTGATAACGATACCAAGCCCATGTGCTCGATGCTTGAAAACGCAAGCATCCGTTTTAGATCTTTTTGGAAATAAATCGAGGCCGCTGCAATGCCTACTGAGATGACTCCAATTATGATTAGCAGGGTATTCAAAAACCCGTCTCCCAAAACCAAATGCCCTACTAGGTAGAATCGGATGATCCCGTAGATGGCGCAATTCAGTAGCACTCCCGACAGCAACGCGCTGATTGGTGTGGGTGCCTCGCTGTGCGCGTCCGGAAGCCAGGTGTGCATTGGCGCTAGGCCTGCCTTTGTGCCAAGTCCTATCAGTATGAAAATAAAACCAATTTTGACAATGTCTGGATTTAGCAGTTTTGCGTTTTTCATCATCACTGTCCAGTTCATTTTGTCATCACCGGAATCTGCAGGATCAGAGACTACATTTGCATAATAATACAGAACAATTCCAAAAAGTGCAAGTGAGAGGCCGACTGTGGCAACTATCAGGTACTTCCATGAAGCTTCGATGGCAGTTTCCTTGACGTATAACATGATCAGCAAAACTGAGACCAATGTGGTCGCCTCAACTGCTACCCACAACAGTCCCATGTTATTTGCAAGTGGTACGAGTATCATCGTGAGCGCAAACATGTTGAAGGCTTGATAGTATCGGAGGAGGTGTTTGTCATCCAAAATTCCGTTGTGGTACTGTCTTCCCATGTAGTTGATTGAGTATATGGCTGCCATGAACACTATGCCTGAGATCAGGACAAGCAGGAGGACGCCAAGCGAGTCTACGTAGAATATTCCGTCAAACGCCTCTATGTGTTTCTTATCTAGTACGTCTCCGACTAGTGAAAATGATTGTATTAGAATCAGACCTGTGGCAATTACCGTTACTATCTCGATTTTTCTTTTTGATTTTAGTACTGTTGCCAGAATGCCGCCAATCATGGGGCACAGTAGAATCATCACGATGTTCAGGTTGTAGCCTGCTAGAAAATCAGCCATTTTTACTCGTCCCGTAGTTTCTCCAAGTTAGCGACGCTCATGCTGTCAAACGTGTAGTTTATTCTTTGCATCAAAATCGCAGAAATGACGACTCCAATGATGACATCAAGGAAAATCCCGACTTCGATGACTAGTGATACTCCATGTGTTAACGAAGTCGCAAACAAAAACAACCCGTTTTCCAAAATCAACAGCCCTACCACCTGGTTGAGCGTTTTTTTCCTTACAATCATCACAAATATGCCAATTAGAAACATCGCTATAGACACTGGAAGAAATGCATTGACAACTTTGTCGGACTTGAACGGGAATTGCTCTGTTATAAAATATGAAAACACGACTAGCAGTGCGGAAAGTATGACTGAGGATCTTATGCTAATGTAAGGATCCACCTCAATCTTGTTTTTTATTGCCAGTTTGCCTGTAATGCGGAGAAAGACCTTTGGAATCACCAGTGCCTTGATTACAAACGTAAGTGCGGCAGCTATGTAGATCTCCCATACTCCCGTGACAAAAGCGATGATTGCCGTAACCCCTGCCAGCGCAATTGATTGGTATCTGTACGCGTTTAGCCAATCCATGAATCCTCGCCTTGCGACAACTGCAAACGTGGTGATGAGCAAAATCGCAGAACAAATTGCAAGCAGATCAAATTGTGGTGTCATATCATTTTATCCAATATAGAAAATTGTTATTCCAATCAAAGAACTTGCAATTGCAATGGCAATTAGGTCTGGAATCCTAAACAAGCGCCACTTGGCTACCCTTGTCTCAAGAAACGCAATCAGAATTCCAAACAATACTGCTTTTATCACAAACGAAATTAGCCCTAATCCGACTGTCAGTGCAGACACGTCAGTTGATATTCCAAACGGAACAAAGATGTTGATCAAAAGCGCTAGCAGCGTTATCTGTTTAATTGATTTTGACCATTCGATTAGTGCCAAGCTCTTGCCGGAATATTCTAGCACCATTGCCTCGTGAATCATTGTAAGTTCTAGGTGCGTAGACGGGTTGTCAAATGGCAGTCTGCCGGTTTCTGCAAGAATTATGATAAATAGCGATATTGCTGCAAAGATTGTGGTTGGAATTAACAGTGGCGATTCTACCGCAGAACTGATAATTGTAGAAATGTCTGTTCCTCCATATGTGATGGCAACTGCAAATATTGTAATGAATATGGCTGGCTCTATGATAGACGACATCATCATCTCCCTACTGCTCCCAAGTCCGCCAAATGCGCTAGACACATCAAGTCCAGATAGAATGAGGAAAAACCTGGCAAGGCCGTAAAGGCCTAATATCAAAAGAATGTCGCCTGCAATACCAAACGGAGAATACGCCATAACTACCGGTACAAACAAGGCGGCAGTTGTTATTGTGATGAAATTTATCCACGGGCTTATCCTAAATATCCAAGAGCTCTGCTCAGATACAGTTTCATCTTTCTTGATTAGCTTGATGATGTCATAGTATGGCTGGAAAATGCTTGCGCCTACTCTTTTTTGGGTTTTTGCTTTGACTTTTTTCATTATTCCTGTGATCAATGGCGCAATTACCACAAGCAAAAGCGCCTGAAGCACTCCCAATATGACAAATGTTGCGTTAAATTCGACAAACATTATGACGCAAACCTCGCAAAGATCAGAAGGAGCATCAGCGCAATCATTATGTACAAAAGATAGGCGTTTACCTTGCCTGTCTGTATTCGGCGAATTTTTTCAAAGAACTTGATGCAAAAAGAGGTCATCGGCAAATAAAGCCACAGTTCGAATGCGTCAACTGTTTTGGTTTCTACCGATGATGATTTTTTTACAAATCTGTTTGACTGCGAATATAATTCCCTGTTTACTGTTATGGTGGGCTTGTAGAGGAATTTGAAAATTGTCCTTATTGGCTGAGACAACGATGCTGCGCTGTACTGGGTTTTTTGATCCAGTTTTCCAAATCCGCAATCCCAAGTATCATAAATTTTTCTTTGCGTATTTTTTCCCAAAACCCGCATGACAAAGTATGTGCCGACTGCTGCTATTCCAAGAAGCGCCACTATCGGTAGCATCGACAGATTTGCAAAACTTTCTCCGGGTGTAACTTGTATTGAAATCGGATCAAACGGTCCTTTCTGAGGGGATTGGATATCAAATGCCAAGGAAACCAAATTAATTCCTACAAAAGGAAGCACTCCTAAAAATACTGCAAAGAACGCAAGCAGGGCCATTCCAGATATCATGGTGCGTGGTACCTCTAGGGCGTTTGAGGCGTTATCAGATCTTGGTCTTGAGAGAAAAGAAATTCCAAAAATCTTCACAGCGGTAATCGCTGCAACGCCTGCCGTAAGTGCAACTGGCAGTATTACGATTCCTAGCAAAACTTTGAGGAGGGCATCTGGTATTTCTGAAGACATCATTATGGCTTGCAGCGTAAGCCATTCGCTTACAAATCCGTTAAACGGTGGAAGGCCGGCAATCGACAATGAACCAATTAGAAATAAGACTGACGTGTACGGCATTTTTTTAGCAAGGCCTCCTAGAAATTCCATGTTCTTAGTTTTGGCGCCAAACAAGACTGCACCACTTCCCATAAACAGGAGGCTCTTGAAAATGGCGTGATTCAAGACGTGAAACATGCTTGCAGTCAATGCCAGTCCTGCCAGCAAAGCCAAGCCGTACGCATTGAAGACCATCGCAAGTCCAAGTCCGACAAAGATTATTCCTACGTTTTCGATGCTGCTAAATGCCAGTGCCTTTTTTATGTCGCTTTCCAAGACTGCATAAAGCACGCCAATCACCGCTGACACTGAGCCTATCAGTGTGATCAAAACTCCCCACCACACGTATTCACCCGTTATCGTGTTAAAGTCAAACACTATTCTGATCAAACCATATATTGCAACCTTTAGCATCACTGCAGACATCAGTGCTGGCACGTTAGAAGGTGCTGCAGGGTGAGCCTTTGGCAGCCAATTGTGGAATGGCACCATTCCTGCCTTTGTGCCAAACCCAATTAGGGCAAAGACAAACGAAGCATTTTTGATCAAACTGTCTGAATTTTCAAGATGCCTAAATGAGTCAAAGCTAAAACTTCCTGTCTGAACTGATGAAAGCAAAAACGAAGCAAAAATAAACGCAGTCCCAAAATGGGTCATGGTGAGATACAGCAGTCCTGCCTTGAGGTTTCCATTTTTTTCATGATCAAAGATCACCAAAAAGAATGAAGTAAGTGACATTATTTCCCAAAAAACAAGAAATGAAAACACGTTGTTGGATATGATTACTAAAAACATTGAAAGCAAAAACATATTGAACAAAAAGCCAAAACTTGGCTTCTTTCTGTAATGTTCTTTTGCATATCCGATTGAATACAGCGAGACTGCAAACGATACTAATCCTATAATTAAAATGAAAAATGCTGATATGTTGTCAACAAGAATGTCAAACCCAAAAATATCAAATGGACTGTTTGCGACTGTTATTCTTAGCGGATTTCCAAATAACACTCCTAACGATAAAGTTATTTCAAATATTGCAGCCATCATCGACGGCACAAAAATCAAGACGCCCATCCATCTTCCGAACCTGGGAACAAAGCTTAGCGCTGATCCTGCCAGATATGAGACAACTATGAATTGTAAAATAGACGAGTTCTCCAACATTTTAGTCACAAAACAAGTCTTATTGCATGAGTATTATCTGGGCAAAGTTAAAGACGATCTTTGACTGTCTCAAAACAGGTTCGTTTCTTAGTCCAGACATGGTGCTAGGTTCTTGGCATCGGCACTTAAACTATTCGAGTGAAATCACGCTATTTCCTGTAATTCCGGAATTTACAGAAATTCATATGAGGGAATATTCCAGATCTGATCTAGAAATTCATTGAGAAATTCGAAAACAAAGAACATCAAGACGTACCTGACGCATTTTCCAATCATGTCTTATAACGAGGCAGAAATTCTCTCAAAAGAAGTAACCTGGAAAATAATGGACAACATGCGGCAGGCGGGTGCCAAAGGGATCACAGCTGAGGACATTATTAAAAAAGAAAATCTTTCTCCAAGCGTAGTATATGCTGCATTAAAAGAGCTCTATAGATTACAATATGTTTTCTTGTATCCGAGAAGTAAGAAGGAAAAACATGATCGCAAAAAACGATTTGTTTGCGAAAAAGGAACTTGGGGCAAGTATGGAATTGATAAAGAATTTGATGCGACCTTGGGAGTGGAAGGGTTGCTTGATATGGTTAATGAGGAAATTGACGAGCCTGTATTGAGGGTATTCAAGACAATTTATGATGAGTTTAGTAACAACAAGAAACTGCACAAGTTTTTGCCGACCAAGCACACCAACATTTGTCCAAACTGCCTACGAAGTCATGAGGCGATGGAGTTTTTTTATGCCATAATTCTGAGATCCATTGATCTGATGATAACTGAATCTGAGGAATTCAACAAATTTCTAAAAGACCGTGGATATGCGGCTGACGATTCTCCTGTATTGGAAAAGACTAGGCCTTAAACTCTGGAACGGAAACACGTTTTAGGTTGAACCAAGTCAAATCTTCACAATTTTGTCCTTAGGCGGCTTGATAACTGAAAGAACTCCCTCTATGATCTATAATCTTTATTTGTGGGTGCAAAATCCATATCCATATGCACGATTCTGAATCGGATACTTTTGTGCGACATACTTGGCCAGAAAAGGTCTCACACATGCTAAAGGAGATAGGAGTAGACTCGATCCCAAAGGAAAGGGGAACTGACTCTGTAGAAAAAGGCGACTATTATGGAAGAAATTTCTCACAAGCGCCTCGAATGATTACAAATCATGGCTGTATCGAACTAAAAAATTCTAACATTGACGTAATCCAGATAATTCAAAAAGGGTAAGATATGCAAGACGCTACTATCTCTTCTTGGGGGGCACAGGACAGATTTCAAGCTCATTTCATTGTAAAGGTAAATGCTCCAAATCCTTCCAAGTATGTGGCAAGAACCATACTTAAAACAAAAGGGCATTTTGCCGCAAAAAAAGTAGAATCTGTTAGCTGGGATGGTGGAATGCTTGCAGGCGAGCTTAACCAAGACACTTCGCTAAATGATCTCCTTGCCAAACAAAGCGTAAAGGACGCGACCATTTTTGTCGACCCGTCTGATAATGGAATTAGAATATACAGTAAATGGGAAAACAGCTACGATTTTAAAATAACAAAAGACATGTATGCGATTTATGACAAAATCGCAGAACACATAAAGAAAATTTAGGCTCGCCACCAATCCAGGGCAAGGTAGTCGATTTTATCGCCGTGTGGTATTGCAAGTATAAAGTTTTTCTTCACGCTTGTGGCAAGCCTTCCTGCCAACACCACGTCTGTTGAGGATATGGTGTCGCTTCTGTTGTACACGTGGACAAGATACGGGGCATGATCAACCCCCGGCCCCCTCTGGTATACTGCAAAATCACATCCGAATTTTATTCCGGGATTTACAATGTATTTCTTATCTCTAAACTCTTTATAGACTAGGTATTTTTTATCAAAATTATGATATTCCTTTCTGCAGATTTCAAGCATCTGATTTGCAGTGAGTTTCTTTTTTGAGTGGAAAACTGCAATCTTTGATTTTTCCTGCAAATAATATCCTTCAATTAGGTCCAAGATGAGCGGTACGTTGATTTCGTCAGGTTTTGGTTTTGCCATGCCGATTGGTTTTCCATAATACGTGTCGGTGAAGAGTTTGCGCGCATCTTTTGAATCCCATACGATGATCCTATTTTCTACAAGATCACCTTTCATGATGTGGCACAAACTGACAAGATTAAAAATTGTTGCAATTTGCTAGGCGTCTTTGAAATTTTATTAAAACTGAAAATAACGAGATTAGAGACTCAGCGCAAGTAAGATAAACGAGTCTGATACCTGCTGACACTTGTCTGACATCTCCTCGATTCCTTGGATGACGTCCTTTACGAGCATCAATTCCTTGATGTTTGTGATTTCTTCTAGTGCCTTGACTGTAGCTACGCGGTATTTTTTGTCAATCTCACGTTCGATTTTTTGTGTCTCTTGTGCAAGTTCAATTGCATTTGCGGCATTAGTGTTAAGGCCTCGGACTATCTCATTTAGTTTGTATACTTCGTCTACCACCAATTCGATTAGTACCGAAATATCTCCATCTAACTTGGCGTTTTTCAGAGTTGCCGGCTTGATGTTTGATAATTTAAAAGCGATTCCAGTTATGTATCCTGCAATTTCGTCCATTGTGTATGCTGTATTCAGAAGATTTTCTCTGTTCATGATGAGCCCTCCGACATCTGCTACTTCACGGGTGATCTTTCGTCGAAGGTTTTCGACTTCTTCTTCAATGCTTGAGATTTGCTCGTTTGCGGCTTTAACCCCCGCCTTGTCTTTTTTCATAAGTAGGTCTGGCAGTGTTGCTAGCTCTCTTGCAGCATTTAGAATTCTGTTTATTTCATCTTGTAAAACTGCAATCGCCTTTCGCTTTGCTTGGACCTCTAGCTCTCCACTATACATCCTTTTTTAGACTTGTCTTGGTATTAATTAATCTTGCACAGACTCAGACTTCGGAAACTCCCTGTGTAACTTTTTTCTGATTCTTGTAAAGTGTAACTACCTCCTGATCTGTAGATGCGTCCTCTGGAGACTTTTCATCTCTGATCTTGCCTGTGAACTTTGGGAATCTCAGCGCAAGTCCGCTTCCCTTCCGCACGATGTCTTTTGCACATGTGTGTACAGGGCTTAGTGTTATCTCAGATGCTACTATCTCGACTACCAATTCTGGCTCAAACCATACATCTGGCTCCATCCCGCTCTCGATTCTTGGATTCTTTTTTAGAGTTACCTTGCTAGAAAGAATCTGGTAGAACTGGTCTAGGTTCTCATCTGTAAATCCGGTGCCGACCTTGCATATGCTCTCAAAGGTGTCGCTTTCTTGGTTGTATGTGGCAAGCAACAGCGTTCCATATCTTCCAGTTCTTCGACCCTTCCCAAAAAATGCGCCAATTACAACCAGGTCTAGGCTGTCTCCGAGCTCGTTTCTATATTCGCGTTTTAGCTTAAGCCAGTTGCTTCCTCTGGCACCTGCCCTGTATGGGGCATCTAGAACCTTTAGCATCAATCCCTCGCATCCTGCATTGATTGCATTCTCCAAAAAATCCTCAACCTCATTTTCCGATCTGACGATTATTTTTTGGATCAGTTTTACAAATTCGTTTTCAGTT
>CAZCWI010000043.1:0-12239 GCA_964502325.1 uncultured Candidatus Nitrosotenuis sp.
CAAATAATTTCTGAGGGTACGACTCGTGTATGTTCTTAGACAGATTCTCAAGCAGCCCAGGCAGTATGGAATCGCGCAATACGGTGTGCTCCAGGCTCTTTGATTCTGATACCTCGATTAGATCAGACGAGTTTCTTTTTGTGTGATCATACAGGACCTGCTTGCTAGTAAGACTGGAGTTGAGCGCCTCTGTGAACCCTAGCCCAATCATCACAGATGTCATTTGGTCCAGTTTTTTTGTGACGGTGTTTTTTTCCCCGACAGATATGGATGGCGGGAGCGACGGGCTCAAATTCTCAATTCCGTGGCCTAGCGCTATCTCCTCGACCAGGTCCATCTCGCCTAGAATGTCAAATCGGAATCTTGGAACGGTGCAGAGGATTTTCTTTCCCCGCGGCGCGGCGTCAAGCCTGCATTTTCTTAGCGAGTCGCAGATTTTTGGAACGGACAGGTTCAGCCCGAGGATTTGGTTTACCAGAATCGGATCAAGTAAAATGGAGCGCGGCTTGAATATGTCTGAGCTTTTCCCATCTACTGTCACATCAGATATTGAAAATCCCAGGTTCTGCAGGGCAGACGCCATGACAGACAGCGAGTCGTCGACTGCGTTCTTGTCAATGCCTGTCACCTCGACTAGGATGTTTTTTGTCCCGGTGGATACGGCAGTCAGAGCAGAGTTGATTATCGGCGGAAATGATATGGTGCGGTTTTTTGCATCAAGAATCATCGGAACCTTGGAGTCAGTCAGGAGATGGGCGTATTCCTGGCCGGTGCCTGTCTTTTCAAGTATTTCCTTTGCAGTTACGCTTTGACTTGACGACAGCGGGACAAACTCGTGGTCCTTTGATACGGCAGTATATCGAAGCGGCGATGACACAGAGTCCAGGTTGTGCATGCCAATTGAGGCCTTTTTGCGGCGCCGTCCAATCCCAAAGTGGAGGTCTTCCTGCAGTGCTATCAGCTGCCGTATGGACTCGTCATCGAGTTTGCCATTTCTTGCAATCACTCCAGAAATAAAAGGGCGGATTTTTTTGACTGACAAATCCGTCCTTATCAGAAATTTCTTTTTCTCCTTTTTGATTGATATTTTCACCTGTCCTTTCTTTATTCCAAGCAGCCCCTGGAGTCCCGATGCTATTCCGACATCAGTAGCATAGTCAGGCCTGTTTGGGCTGTATTCTACTCTGACAAAGTCCTTTTGCTCTTCTTCTATGTCTAATCCCAAAAACGGCAGCACCTCCAAGATTTTTCCCTTGGTTGTCTTTCCGACTAGCTTTTGCAACCTGTCCAGATACAGCGTGACTACTGGCATTTTGGAACGCTCCTCAGCCACCCAAGGTTGTTGTTGTAAAATTCGCGGACGTCGTCCAGCCCGTACTTTAGCATCGCTATCCTCTCTATTCCCCCTCCCCATGCAAGGACAGGCCGCGTTATCCCAAAGGGTCTGGTGACCTCGGGCCTGAATATTCCCATTCCAAACAGCTCGACCCATTTTTCCAGCTTGTCATTGTACACCATGGTCTGGAGGGACGGCTCGGTGTACGGGAAAAACGTCGGCCAGAACTTTATCTTGGATAGTCCCAGTTTTTTGTAAAACTCTTTTTGTATTCCCATCAGGTCACGCAATGAAACATTTTTCCCAACAACAATCCCCTCGACTTGGTTAAACTCCACCAGGTGCTTGTAGCTGACCTTTTCGTTTCGGAACACTCTTCCAAGCGAGAAGACCCGCGCTTCCTCAGGCTTGTTCTCCGCCAGGTATTTTACGGTGACGCACGTGGTGTGGGTTCGCAGCACCATCTTTTTTGCAGCCTCGACATTCCAGTCGTACTTCCATCCCTTTCTGTGCGAGTCGGAGACCTGCTTTATCTGGGCAGGCGTTGCAAATTTCTCAGCCGTTTTGCCCTTGATGTAAAACGTGTCCTGCATTTCTCTGGCAGGATGGTCCTGCGGCGTGAACAAGGCGTCAAAGTTCCAAAAGCTTGGCTGCGCCAGGTTTCCGATTATCTCGGTAAACCCAAGGCTGACAAATGTCTCGCGTATTTCATTGATGGTGTCCTTTAGCGGGTGGGTCCTTGCGGCAAACACCACTGGCGCGTCAGATGTCACATCGATTGCCGCAGCATCTATAGAATCCAAGTCGATCACCTTTGCCTCGTCGGTGAGCGACACTGTTTTTGATTTTACCGTCTCAATTGTGATATAGTCTGGCCTCTTCTTTAGCGACTCGAGTGCGGACTGGTCCTTGACGTATTCTAGCGGAATCTTGTTCTTGCCAATCAGCGCAATCAGTTTCTCCTCGCCGGTCTGATCAGGCTTTTGCTTTAGCGACACCATGCTGGATGACTCGCCTTTTTGGATTTCAATCCAGCCGTTTCTTTTTGCGTTTGCAATTGCGACACTTGTTTCGTCTCGCAGTTTTTTTCTCAGCTCGTCAAACGATACCGGCTTGCCCTCAACCAGATTGACAAGCTTTCTCTCCGGCAGCCCCCCGTCCAGCGACGCCGTCCCGTTTTTTCCCAGAACGGCAAATGATTTTTCAGATTCCAGCACAACTGCGAGGTTCTTCAATCTGAGCCATTCTATTCCTCTTCTTATCTGATCAATTGAGAGGCTGCTCCTTTGCGCGATTTCTTCCGGCGTCAGGTCCGGCATCTCTTTGAGAATCTTGATCATCGTTTTTTCAATCGGGTGAAGAACTAAAGACAACAGTACAACGACCCGAAAAGACTTTTTAAACCTTAATCTGCGTCAATCTGCAATGCCCTCTGACGAATTCATCGTTACTCCATGGCACGTCGAGGGGGACATTGACTATGACAAACTGATCAAGCAGTTTGGCACAGAAAAAATCACCAATCCAATACTAAAGAAAATCGAAAAGGTCACAGGTGAGATCCATTTCATGCTAAGGCGCGGCGTGTTCTTTTCGCACCGCGATTTGGGCAGACTGCTAGACGAGTACGAAAAGGGCAAAAAATTCTTCCTGTATACGGGACGGGGGCCGTCAGGACACACGCACATAGGCCACCTTGTCCCGTGGGTCTTTGCAAAGTGGCTCCAGGAAAAGTTTGACACCAACATCTACTTTCAGCTGACTGACGACGAGAAGTTCTTTGCAAAGCCAGATCTCACCCTGGAGCAGACCAAAAAATTCGCGTACGAGAACGCGCTTGACTTTATCGCGCTGGGATTCAAGCCGGAAAAGACGAAAATAATAATCAACACAAAAAACATCAAGACGCTGTACCCGATAGCTGCAGAGGTTGCAAAAAAGATCAACTTCTCCAACACAAAGGCAGTGTTCGGGTTCACAGGCGAGACAAACGTCGGGATGATCTTCTATACATCGCTGCAGTCGGCGCCGTGCTTTATCGAGGACAGGCCTGTTTTGATTCCGCTCGGGGTGGACCAGGATCCGCACTTTAGGATAACACGCGATGTCGCGCCAAGGATAGGAAGGCAAAAGCCGGCTCTAATCCACAACATAATGATCCCGTCGCTGTCTGGGCCCGGAGGAAAAATGTCGGCGTCCGACGAGTCAGGAACCATATACACGACTGACTCGCCAGATGCGGTAAAGAAGAAGATAAACAAGTACGCCTTCTCAGGCGGGCAGCCAACGGTGGAAGAGCACAGAAAGGTAGGCGGAAACCCGGACATCGACGTATCGTACCAGTACCTGAGAATATTTTTCGAGCCAGACGACCAGAAATTAAAGGCAATCTACGACGACTACAGGTCAGGCAAGATGCTCACAGGCGAGCTAAAGGCGATCCTGATTGAAAAGGTAAACGCCTTTCTCAAGGTTCACCAGGAGAGGCGCGAAAAGGCAAAAAGCCAGATCGACAAGTTCCTCTTTGAGGACAGATGAGGATACAGGTAGCCTGCCAGGACAAGAACGAGGCAGTCAAGCTTGCAAGCCTCATTTTCATAAGGGACGGGGCAGAGACATTTATCCACTCCGTGGTAAACGTGTACGAAAACGAATTGGTCATTTCGCTCAAGGACAAGTCGGTCCACTCGATAGTCCTAAAGGATGCAAGGCAGGTCGAGATGTTCACGGATTTCATCCAGTCGGTTGTGGAAAAGCAGGACATGATCACCGGCACAAAGGCTGCAAACGATACCGTGGAAATCACAAAGGGCTAGACTAGGGATTTATCCATCTCGTCAGATAACGTCTCCTGGACTTTGAGAAAGTACATCTTTGTCGAGTTTGGCATCGATCCCAGGTTGTTGTCAACTGCCATCATGAAATGACGGACTGCCCTCTTTGATATGTCAAGGTTAAACTTCATTTTGAGGACGGGGTCCTGCTTTACGCTTATCTTGTCTGCAAGCCACGGCGGCGCCATCTCCCTTGCCTCTGATATTATCTTTGAGTACCACAGCGCCAGGCTTTCAGGGTGCAGGCCCTCCTGCAGGTTTGTCACGTCTGTCACAAACCGCTTCATCAGGTGGTTGGTTACGGTCAACTGGTATGGATGAGAATTTTTCGTTTTATTTCAGTGAATCAAACATAGGCAAGCACTTTGTCAACTTTTCAGCAATTTTCCCTGCGAGTCTATTTCAGAGTTTCTTATTCTGGTGCTGGAGATTCTGTTTCCGTCTCCTGCCAGGATCATCGGGACCGTTATTGTCTGGACTGGGCCAAGGCCCCTTTGCCTTCTTTTTGCATTTAGCGCATCCCCCTGGAACGACGTCTCCTCGCTTACCACAAGTGCCTCCACTCCCTGCTCTAAAACGGCAGGCCCAAAGTCGTCATCAAGCGGGCTAATCGTGCACTGTTTTCCTGCAAACCTTGATTCGACTAGAGACCGTAATGCGTCAAATCTTTGCTGGTATGTGTGCCAGGTCTTTTTGCCCTTCTTTGTTACAAAGGAATCGCTTGTCAGGCCGATTATCACGTGGGACGATATTGAAAATGCCCTGTCAAGCAGGGCAAGGTGTCCTGCATGGATCATGTCAAACGTGCCGCCCATTGCTACCAGACGGAATTGTGGCATGGCTTTGGTTTGTTGATCTTGAAGATAAATCTATTCGGTTACGGGGTTACCAGGATTATCGAGACGGTGCTTGACTGGGACGCAAGCGCAGCTCCGTTTTGGTCCCACACAAATGTCTCTATGAAAAAGCCGCCCTCGTTTTCAGGAATCCACGTGACTCGCGGGCTCTGCGGCTCGGTGGAGTTAAACGTCCCCTCTGCCGTTCCCAGAAATTCGACTGTCCCCCTTTCCCCAAACTGCTTCACCTGGGCGTAGTAGACGTACTGCTGCCCCCCGCCGGTCACCGTCTGGATTGAGAGATCACTTGTAATGTCAACTGGGGTGCCGACTTTGATTTTGGAGGTATGATTGCCAGAGCCGTCTATCACCTGGATGCCGTGGATTGTTATCAGCCTGGTCATGATGTCGACAGAAACGTCTGTTACCGGCGTGAGCTTTGACTGGTAGCTGCCAGACTCTGCGATTATCTTAAACGAGGTGGCCCGCGGGTCGGCTGTCCCCTCAAACTCAAAGTCGTACGTGGTGTTTGGTTTTAATTCGTTAATTGAAACGGTCTGGATTCCTACTATTCTTGGCGGGACAAACGCGTCGTATGATATGAGGTGGACCTGCGCGTTGGTGTTTGACAGCTGGCCCTTGTTTGTTATGGTGCCCTCCAGTGTCATGGCATCTGATATTAGCAAAGTGGACGGGATCACCTCGAGCAGCTGCTGCTTTGGAGATGCCGAGCCAAACCCGAGCACGCTGACTGAGATTTGCGTGATTTCAGGATCAGGCGTCTTTGACTTTATCATAAACGGCGACTTGCCGTGCGGCTGGATGACATTGAGTAAAGTGGTTCCGGTGTTTGCCTCAAGCGGGCTCTTTGAGGACTCGTCGTAAAAGCCCGCCCAGACCTTGACGTTTGTTGCAGGGTAGGCCTGCGTGTTTTCCACCTCGCCTAATACGACGGTGTATCCGTCCTCGTCTTGGTAGCTGTACGTGTTTCCTACAAGCCTGATTTGCGAGGTAGACGGCGTGTCCGTGTACTCTGCTGCAAATCCCTGCACGGGCAGCATCAAAACTAGCAATGCGAATATTGCGATGGTCTTTTTCAACTGATTATGGTACGCCGGTATGATTAATCACATAAGAAATATCATATTGTATACAATATGGACTAGAAGCTTTTACAAAATATAGAATAAAAGATAAAGAGTAAGAGTTTTACTTTTTACTTTTCATTGCGGTGATTGCTAACCAGTAAACTAAACCTGGTGCTAAACCGACAATTAGTGGTATCCATACGCCGATTGCTGCGGCTTCGTTTGCCATGTGTTTGTCGACAAAATTATCATATTTAAATCCATCTCTGGCAATCACGGTTGCAAACGATCTGGTAAATAATAAAAATGGACTGAAGGGGATTTGAACCCCTGACCCCTCGCGTGCAAGGCGAGTATTCTACCACTGAACTATCAGCCCATTAAAAATAGTACCTGCTCGTGTGGATTTTAATTGTTGTTGTTTTGATGCCAAGAATTTTATTTGCAAAATCCAGACGCAAGCCATGGTAGTAATGGAATCCCAAGTCATCCTAAAGGCAGGAGACAAGGCGCCTGATTTTGACCTGGTGGGCATTGACGACAAGCGATACTCGCCTGCAAGCTTCAAAGACTATGATGCAATGCTTGTGATTTTCATGTGCAACCACTGCCCGTATGTCAAGGCAAAGGTGGATGCGATAAACGAGATCCAAAACAAGTTCAAAGGAAAAGTCGCAATAGTCGGAATAAACAGCAACGACCCAGTCGCGTACCCTGACGATTCCTTTGAGAGCATGAAAACATTTGCGGCGGACAAGAAGATCAGTTTCTTTTACCTGGTGGATGAGACACAGCAGGTGGCAAAAAAATACGGCGCAATCTGCACACCGGATCCGTTCCTGTTTGACAAGGAACGAAAACTGGTGTTTCATGGAAGGATAGACAACGCAATGAAACCAGAAGACAAGGCGACAGAAAAGACAATGATTACAAACATTGAGAAATTACTTGGCGGTCAAAAGATTGCAAAAGATTTTGATCCTTCCATTGGTTGTTCCATAAAATGGAAGAATTGACCACACACTTAAAAGACACTTCTTTTTGAGGATTTTTTAGGGCCGGTAGCTCAGCTTGGCTGGAGCGTTCGACTGATAAAATATCGTTTCAGATATCGAAAGGTCGAGAGTTCGAATCTCTCTCGGCCCATCAATTTATCCAAGCGCGCTTTCAGATACGGACTCTGCCCACTGGATTATGTTTTCAAGATCATCGCTTACAAATTCCGCTTTTGCACTTTGCTTTTTGCCAGTACGGGAGCAGATGACAAGGTGTATGTTTTTCCCAAACTTTGGCTTTACCGAGTTTACAGCCTCTGAGAAAAACTTGATTCGCTCATCTGCTGCAGAGATTACAAGTATCACCATTATCCCCTGTTTTTGCTTCCAGATTCGAGTAAGGAATTTTTGCAAGTCAAGATCATACATCACGTCTATTGCGTCTGACATGTCGCCAAGCGGCCAGACCTGCCAGCCAAGCGAGCCAAATGAGCACGACGCGGCATCAGAATATGGCGTGCTCTGCGAATCCGCAGATATGACAATTACGTTTTTCTTCGGGTTGGAATCGTGCGGCGCCATGCTCAGGATTTGAATCGAGTTTGAGATGATTCCATGGAACAGCTTGGACTCTGACTTGCCGATTTTTGCCTGCAGGTACAGATCATCGACAGAGCCGATTGCTGGAATTATTATTTCGTTTATGATTTTTGACACGTCAGCGCCAGAGTGCTGGCAGTTTCGGATCAGATGGTACACTTGGCTCTGAGAGCCGGAGACAAGATATTCTAGGAACTTTTCTTTTACATGAAAATAGTCGTCTGGAAAGTGCAGCTTTTCGGTCCCGGACTCGATAAACCACAGATTGATGTTTCCTGCGTTTTTTTGTTTTATCAGCCCCTCTGCTGCAAATATGTTTAGGTACTTTGCCATCGTCGCGCGGTTGACTCCGAGTCTTTCAGAAATCTCCACTCCCGAAAGCCCCGTCTTTGAATCGGACAAAACGTCGATTAGCTTTTGCTGTATCTCTTCTAGGGAATAACCTCTTGCCATGTCTTGACGCTTTGAAATACAATTACTAATTATTTATGCTAATGATTGGTCCTGGCACCATAATTCGGACTATCTAAAACGGTACGTGTCCAGTAACAGTTCTAAAACTTGGGCAGTAAAAAACATCATATACAAAGTATGATGGTCATATAATAAGCATGATAAAAAACTGCCTCAACTGTGACAAGCAGTTTGATGATGTTGAGACGAAATTTTGCTCATGGCGGTGCGATGAAGAGTACAAGAAAAAACTCAGGGCTGATTTAGATAACGCCTTAAAAAACGATAAATCTCACACAGACAGTCTTGCAAAGGGCGACTAGAAATATCAGGTTTGGCAACTAAAATTCCAGAACGACTTTTTGCATAAAATAGAAGATTGTTACATGGTAATTTATTAGAATAAATTTCATAATTGAAAATATGTATGATATTTTCAGAAGAGGTTATTTGGCAGATTTGGTCTAAAGGTTATCCTAGTAGTGATTCTCTCTTGTGGAGAAGAGACGAGTGTGGGGCATGGATTTTCAGAGCTGATTATGAAAAAACAGACTCGGAATACGGGTGGAAAATAGACCACATCATGCCAGTGTCAGAGGGCGGCACGGATGATATTTCGAATCTTCGCCCGTTGCACTTGGAGAACACCGAACGGAACCCAGACGGCAGTCTTGTATGCCGCGTCACGTCTGAGAGCAGTCATAACATAAAGAGAAACCTAAACCAGCCAGGATCTAATTAAAATAATACGAGGAGTGTGAAAGTGCGATTTGGCTTGAGCAATGTCCCGATTTACTGGCTCACTATTCCTCCACAAGATGGATGGCTTGTCACCCAGTTTGGAGACAAACATCTTGTATCATTGTTTAGTTCTAGCCCAGATCGGCATTTCACCAGTCTCAAGGTGGCAGGCTATCACATGGGGGAAACCAAATGGATTGGGGAACACCGGAATATAATGGCAATTAAGATCGAGGCCATTCCAAATATCTTGCATGTTGAAATGTTGCCAAAGATACGCAAATCCTTGAGTGATGAACTTCAAGGTGTGGAAATATCGTTCTTAGATGACAGCTATTTGTTAGCCAAGAAAAAATAACTGAAAACAATAATGCACCAACTAGCAGCACACGCATAAGAAACATTAAATAGTATATTACCTCAAAGTACGGTAACAGGTAAGTAAAATGCCAAAAGCAGGTTTCAAATCAATAACAGTATCAGAACAAGTCTACGACAAGTTCTATGACGTGTTCGAAAAGAACAAGTCGGACCTTACCATGAAGGGCATCAACAGCTTTTCAGGATACGTGACTTACATGCTGGAGGAGATGATGCAAAAGGACAAGACCTTTGCAAGGTACGCTCCAAAACTTGAAAAAATCGCAATCGATGACGACAGGGTAGTTCTAAAGGACAACATCAAAAACAGGATTGCCGAGATTACAGTCCAAAAGGGCGAACTGTTCTGCCAGCTGTGTGAGGAAAAGGACTGCGTTCACGTTGGCTTTGTGTTCTCGCTTCCAGACGTTTACGAAATTTTGAATTCCAAGGGAATCAAGCACCCGAAATAAAAAAAATGCAGGAGGTGGGATTTGAACCCACGAACCCCTGAGAGACGGGATCACCCATTATTAGATCTTAAGTCCCGCGCATCCAAAAGCAATATTGCTTACTTTGGCCAGGCTCGGCTACTCCTGCGTTATGGTTAGATTTCGGCTGAAATTTAACAGTTTAGAGAACGGCGCATTTCTTGAAAGAATAATAAGGATTCGAATCACGAAAAATTCGTGCTTCGATAGCTCAGCCTGGTAGAGCGTTACCTTGGTAAGGTAAAGGTCGCGGGTTCGGATCCCGTTCGAAGCTTCTTAATTTTGATATTGCAGGTACTGATTTTTTTGTGACATCCATCCGATATTTCGCATTTATGCGAAATATAAAATCGCAGACTAGAGCCAGAAATCCTAGTAGTTTTTTATCAGCAGTTCTGTGTGCCCTGTCCTTTTTGCAGAGTCCGAGTTTATCGCCCGGTTTACTGGGATTTCCACGACTTTCCACTTTGAGGAAAACAAGTCAGTCACGTCCTTTGAGCTGGAGTTGGAATGGAGCACCTTGCACCCTTTCTGGTGCAGTTTCTCAGATACGTCAACTAGCATTTCAAGGTCCTGGTACGTGAAATTCTTGTCAGTGTAGCTGGTAAAACTGGCAGTCTTGCTCACCGGCTGGTACGGCGGATCAAAGTACACAAAGTCGCCTTTCTTTGCGTGCGACACAATTGACGTAAAGTCCTGGCACGTCACCTGGATTTTCTTTGACTGCAGGATGTGGCTTACAGAGAGCAGGTTTTCCTCGTTTATGATATTTGGATTTGAATACCGTCCAAGCGGCACGTTGAATTTTCCTTTGCTGTTTACCCGGTACAGCCCGTTAAAGCAAGTCCTGTTTAGGAACAGTAACCGCGAGACCTTCCCAATGCTGTTTGCAGGTTCGCTGTCTCGCACCGAGTAATAGTAAGTGTCCGGATTTTTAGAATAATGTTTTGCGTGATTCTCAAGCGACGTGATCAATTCCTTTACCCTGTCCCGAATCACCACATATGACAAAACCAAGTCAGCATTCAGATCAGAGACGTTGCATTTCAGGTGAGGATTTTTGGAAAGGAGGTGAAACAACACTGCGCCGCCGCCCAGAAACGGCTCAAAGTACGCGCCAAACTCAGACGGGATGTGCCTTTCTATTATCGGCATCAGTTGCCTTTTTCCGCCGGCCCACTTTACAAACGGCTTTGGCTCAACTGAGAGTAGTTGCTGCTTCACATTACATCATATCAGAATATCATTTCCTTTCGCAAGACAACAAAAGATCACAATGTGTGCAATATTTTTTAATCAAATCGTACCGATGGTGCCAGAATTAAGATAAAGGAAAAGAGAGTTTGGGTTTTAGTCCCACTTGGACCAAGCTGCCATCCATCTGTATGTCCACGTGTTCAGTTTGCATCCCAATGCGGCCATGGTTACTGATAATACAGCACCCGCGCCAGCACCTAGTGCGACTGGACTGTTATAGAATTTGCCTACGGCAGGTTCTATCGGAGTCATATACGGCGGAAGCGTTGGTCTTGGATATTTGAATGCAGTCTCTAATGGATCAGCCACAGTGATGAGGTTGACCATGTTAAACAACGGCAATGACATTCCACACATCACACCACCAAATAGTATCAGTGAGTGCTTGTTCTTCTTTGTGGCCCAGTATGCCAAGTCAAGCAACATTGCTGACGGTAGCCAAACTGGTGTTACAATGAAGTCATATGGGTATCCTAGTGCAAACCATGCACCTTTTGCTACCCATGTGTAAACAGTCATTATCAACGCGTAATACGTTGCTGTTCCTGGAACTCCTGTAAATGTCAGGTAGTAGCATGCGCCGACTACTAACATCAGTGTTTGTGATATTGAAAATACGACAAACGAAGTCCAGGCCCAATCGGTGTAGAAGATGTAGTCTCCTGCGTTAATTGTTAGCAGGGTAGAGTTTACTGCAACCACTACTATGAACAAGTAGTGAGTACATCGTCTAAGCCAGACCATTAATCCAGTAGACAAGATGTCAGTATATAAAATTTTAGAAAAATATCAAGATCGGAGTGAAGAAACGACGCCGTAGGGAGCGAAATTAAAAATAAGAAAAAGACGAAGATGTTCTCTAGACGCCTACGAATAGAGATATCAATACAGTTCCAACGGCCGTTGCAGCTAATGTTGCAGCGACTATACCGTTGCTCTTCTTCTTGGTTCCCTCTTCCATTACTTTAACACAGAAGAGATAGCCAATTGCTTCAACTATTGTGAGGACGATGAATGCATAGTGACCACTTGGTGTTGGATATGCCCATGGATAATAGAATTATCCTGCGGCTGTACCACCAAAGGTTGCAAGCCAAGCTGCGATGTACGATAGTGTAATGATGCCAGTCATGTTTTCTACACGTCTGCCAATCATCTTCTCTACATCGGCACTTGATGCGCCACTGCCACCGGAGCCAAATCCTTTTGGTAGAGTCATTTGTGTTACTAATCGATAGAATCCTTTTA
>CAZCWI010000044.1:0-12222 GCA_964502325.1 uncultured Candidatus Nitrosotenuis sp.
TATATTTTGTCCATCCTCTGAAACATCGCATTCAAGCTTGTGCTATCTGGAACGGCAACGGGTGATGACCCATCTTTGGAAAAAGAGGAACTTGCAGTACACGGATGATCACCGCAGATCAATGTTTCGGCATTTTTTCCATATTGCTTGACTGGCATTCCAGAGGCCTTTGCCGCCTCGGCAGAGGGCACATTGGCAATAGAGACAATCGCAGTTGCGGTCAGAACAACAGAGATTGCCAATAAGAACGCCAGATGTCTCATGCACTATCTATGACGTTGTTAATTAAAAACAATTGTTTTTCTGGTTTGGTCACCTGTTCTCCACATTTATCAGCAAAGGATTCCAAAGAAGGGCATGAGGTTTGCAAGACCAATAGTCATAGTCGGCATAATTCTGATTTGCTTTGGAGTGATTTTCCAGTTTCAGGGAAGGGGTCAGATAGGCCCAGAATCATCTTTTATGTATCATAACAAGGACTGGATTTCCCACGGCTTGATAATCGTCGCAGCCGGAATTATAATCAGCGGGTTTGGGATATTTCTTTCAAGACGCTAGAATGATTTTTAGATTCGAACATCAAGTGTGTCAAGTGCATTGGTGTTAAGATCAAATACTCGAATCAGGTGATTGTTCGTATCTGCAATGTAGAGTTTGTTGTCGTAAAACTCGACATCGCCGGGCTCATAGAGCGGCAGCATGTCACATTGCGGGTTTCCCGGAAGACATACGAGGTTTTTGTCAGTCTTGCCAATCAGCGTTGCCACCTGAGTGCTTTTCAAATCAATCATTCGTATTGCAGAATTGTACGTATCGGCCACAAATACCATATCGGAAACCGCGCACAGTCCTAGAGGGTGTTGGAATAATGCATCATCAATACTTCCATCTTGGTAACCAAACTCAAAGAGGCCACGGCCCACGATTGTTTTTACCTGTTTTGACGCAAGATCAATTGTCCTAACTGCAGAAACTTCGCTGTCAGCAAAATACAGGACATCTCCAGATATCGAAAGACCGCTTGGCTGTGCAAGCTGTGCGCTGCGCACAGGCCCGTCAATGATATTTTCATGTCCAGAACCGGCATACGGCAATGCCATTTGCGATTCTGCATCATACGTCCAGATTTGGTGATTGCCTGCCATTGCAACATAGATCAGGTTGTCCTTGACTGCCACATCCCAAGGAGAGGTGATCGAGACAGATTTTCCTTTTCCTCCAGCTGAAATCCACGGGCCTTGCTTTCCGGTGCCCACCAAAGTTTCCACCAGATTTTTCTCAAAGTTGATTTTCCTTAACGCATGGTTTTCAGTGTCTGCTACAAAAATTTCATTTTCTTTCCATGCCACACCCTGCGGCCTGAAAAACTTGGCAGACTCAAAGTCGCCATCCCCAAGTCCAGGCTTTCCGCTGCCAATCACGTGCAGTATTTTGCCTGAAATGTCAGTGACTAAAATTCTATTATGATTAGAGTCACTCAGTGCTATTTTGCCTGTTTTTGAAATCGAAATTTTGCCAGGAAACGAAAGCGTGTGGGTTTGGATTTCCCAAGAGTTCTTTATTTTGAGCGGGCTTTGTGCAAGCGTTCCTTTTTTGGCATGGCTTTGCAGCAAAACATCAACGGTGTCATCGATTTCGTCTTTTTGCCCTTCCCCTGACTGCTTGTAAACTATGGTACCGGCCGGATCAATTATGAGAATGGTAGGCCACGCGTTTACTTGGAATTTGCGCCAGATCTGCATTTCCTTGTCCACCACAACAGGATGAGTGATTTCGTATCTTGCCACTGCGCTTTTCACATTGCTTGCTTCCTGTTCTGTAAAAAATTTGCCAGAGTGCACCCCTATGAACACGACTGGTTTGTCACGGTATTTTTCCTCAAGTTGTGCAAGTGTAGGCAGTGTGTGCATGCAATTAATGCAGCAATAAGTCCAAAAGTCCAAAACGACTACGCTCCCCCTTAGTTTTGAAATGGTCAGGGGCTCATCGGTATTAATCCACTCAAAGCCTTCTGGAAAGTCAGGTGCCTTTGCAAGCGGCGGGAAAAACCCTTCAAACATGCATTATTTCAAGTATTGAAAGATAAAAATTATTCACGGATTATTTTTCTGGGAAGCATGAAGCTACTTTGGCTGCTGCCTGCCTGTAGTTTGATAATGCCCAGTATTGTCCGAGCTCGTGTTTTTTCTTGATATCGTCGCAGCTTGCAGCCTCGATTTCGGCACTTTCTTGCAGTATGAGTGGCTTCATCACTACTTCTTTGTGATAAACAACGTAAGCTCCAATTGAGCTTGCAAGTACCAGAAACGCGATGCCAATGATGAATATTGGATCCATCGGTAGCCGTTAATTTGGTCGGTATTTGAGTTTTATGAATTGGATCGGGACTAAAAAGATCTTTAGCTCCAGATTTTTTCTTTGAACGTCCACTTTTTGTTCAGGAGGAAATTGCTCAGTGCAGTAGACAGTACGGCAAGGATGAGTGCTATTGGGTACTGTATGTGGTACTGATCAACTAGCACGTACACCATACCTATTTGCGCAAGTGCTCCAAGGGAGCTAAACCCAATGAACTTTGCATACTGTGCAATGGTATGCCGTGCAGCAAAGTTTCGATCCTCAAACGTCCAGACCTTGTTTAGCATAAAGTTGCTTGTCATGGAAACCACGATTCCAATTATTGTTGCGTGCAGATACCACAGGTTTGAAACAACGCTTGTAAACAAAGACGACACCAGATAGTTTGTCACAAGTCCTATCGCACCAACGCTGTAAAATCGCCCGGCCTTTGAGAAAAAGCTGACAGATGTTCTCTTTTCCTCCTTTGCAGCCTTTTTGCCGTATCTATACAGATGCCACACAGCCTTGGTATAGTCCACAATGGTACGGGCATCTAGCTTGCTTGAGCCGAACTTTCTATTTGTAAACGTGTAAGGGATTTCCAAGACGTTTGCATTTTTTGTTTTGACCAGTATCTCAAGGAGCATCTTGTACCCGATGGCATCAAATTTCAGCCCCTGAATGACCTGGCGCTTGAATGCAAAGAATCCAGACATTGGGTCGTTTGCGTTTACGCCAAGGCCGCGCTTTGCAATCATGGTCGCTCCTTTGCTTAGGAGTTTTCGCTTTACTGTCCAGCCCTTGACTGCGCCCCCGCTTACGTATCGCGATGCAATTACAATATCCCATTTTGGCTGCCTGAGGGCATCAATTATTTTTGGCAACAGGCTTGGAGGATGGGAAAAATCACTGTCCATCACAACAATTGCATTCCCAGTTGCATACTGGATGCCTTTTAGAATCGCAGAGCTGAGGCCGTCTTTTGTTTTTCTGTGTATAATGTCAATCGTATATCCTGCTATTTTTCTGACACTTTTCATATAATCTTCAACAATCTTCCCAGTACCGTCTGGCGAGTTGTCATCTACCACTATTGTCTGTGCGGTGATGTTTTTTGGAATGTGCTCCTCAATTGACCTGAGGACATGCAGTATGTTCTGCGACTCGTTATATGTTGGAATTATGATAGAGACCTGAGGTTTGCCTGAATATGCCAGATCTCTCTTTGTTGCCATGATTGCACTTACCCAATTTTGTGAATATTAATTTTTTATTAAAGCTGATTGACGTTTGTGTAAAATCGTTTAAAAGCCAGCCTTGAGGGGGTCGACTGGCTTCATTATCTCCCGCATTATCATTGTTGCAAACGAGCCGCGCTGCAAGGTAAAGCTGGCAGTGTTTTTTTCAACAGAAAAGTTGGTGCAATGAATGGATGCGGTCCTAAATCCCCCCTCTGTGCTGATTTCCTGCATTTCCTTGAAGAAAAAGTCCTTTGGGCTCACCTGCTCGTCTTGCAGGATTTTTGAAATGTGCAGATCAAATCTAGTTTTTTTAAAATAAGAGTGGCCCACAAGCGGTATTGCAAGCTGCTGGCTTGGATCCATCTCATATTTTCCCAAAACGGCATTTTTGCCATAACACACGTCCCCGTCTTGGGGCAAGAACAATTCCTCGCCATACTCAAATGCCTTGCAGACAGTCAGGTTGAAGATAAACGACTGGTACGCATCGACAAAAAGCCTCCTAATTGAGAGGGGCAGTTTTTGAAATGCCTTTTGCGGGTCATGGTGCTGTATCATTTCCTGCATCGCTATTTTTTCCAAGTCCATCTTGTGCGGCAGAATTTTCAACGCCTCAGAATAGTTTGACGGATCTGACATGAACTTTCTGATCTTTGTGTTATCTTCAGAGTCATATTCGGATGTAAATGACAGCAGTAGTGATATTGCGTCACCGAATCTTCGCTGGACTAGCGCCTTTCCAATAAGATGTGTCACAGGTCGCTTTGAGCCAAATCTTTGGTACCCGTAAAAATTAAAAATTTTATCAAACTCGGCAAAATCAGAAAAGTCCTGTGTTGGTTCAGTCACGGTGATGACAAACTTGTTTCCAACCATGTCCTTTGCGGAAAGCGGTTTTTTCAAAAACCCGATTTGTTCAAGCGAGATTTTTCCGTCAGCATAGTTCGGAACGGATTTGTTTTGCCCAAGGGAGCAGACAAACTGCTCAGTCACTGCAGAAGAGTCCTTTAGGCCCAGTGCCTTTAGATGGACGCCAAACTTTCTGAAAATTGTTTCCAGTGCATGATTTGTGTCGATTCCAGATTTTTTCAGCCGGTAGATCGCATATCCTTCTTGCGAAACAGAGTCGAATGTTTTTTGTGACAGGATCTCAATTACCTTAAAGTCCTCGTTGCGCACCTTGATTTTGCCTCCGCATCCAGGATACTTGGTAGTGTATACTGAGATGCCAATGTCAGAATCTATTTTTGGGATCACTCTGTTATTGTCACGGTAACAAACTGGGACACTGTAACATCTGAGGTTTTTGCAGATAGCAGCACCTTGTACACCCCTGGCAATGCAAATTCGCTTACGTTTATCGATACAGGTATTGTTTGCAGGCTTGATTCTGCCAGAGTCACTTGTGTAGTTGGAATCAGTACTGAGATATCGTTAAACTGTGACGTGGTCTTGTAGGATATCGCTGCTTGCGTGTTTGTCTTTGGCGTTATCTGCATTTGGACTTCGATTGATGCGCCCTTTGCAAGAGAGACATCCGTGTTTGACACTTGCAGATCAAATGGGAGCGCTTTTGCAGTATCAACCATGCCGATGTTGTTCTCCACCCACTCGGTAAACCAAATCTTGTCGCCAGACGACACAAATCCAAACACCTGCGATATTCCGCATTCTTCCATGCCGCCGCAGTCAGACCAGTTTGGGTTCTGAGACGGCACACTGTACTCTACTAGCGACTCGGAGGCAATGTCAAAGACACCTATCGCGTTTGCAAGCTGCTCGTTAAAGACCAGCTTGCCGTTGTCAATCTGTGTCCAGTAAGGTCCGCTTGTCGGGGACCTTATCACGCCTGTTGCATTTCCATATACTGAGGTGTCAGGATCAGACGTGGTGTATCTTGTGAATTTTTCATCCATAGTGTCAAATTTGAAAAATGAGCTGCTCGAGGTGTCAGCCATCCAGATGTTGTCGCTTGCATCAACTGAGAGTCCTATCGGGGTGCCAAGTGTCGGGGGCAGGTCAAAGACGTCGGAAAACTGTGCAGATGTCGAATTGGTCATTTGTGGAGATGCGACAAATTCTAAAAACTCGTCATAGTCAAACTTGACTAGCGCACCGCCTTGTTTTAGTATCCAGTTTGTATACCAGATGTTTCCTTGCGAATCAGTGTCAAAGCTGCTCGTAAACGAGCCCGGGATTGGAGATGGAATGTTAACATAAGTGCCGTTTTGTCCTGTTTCTACGATATCAAGTATGCTGATTTTGCTTTCGTAAAAATCATTTACGATAAGCTTGCTGTTTTGTACCTTTAGGTGGTGCGGAAGCGAGTCCTGCACCGTCGGGTAATTTGTCCTATCATACGTTTTATCAGATGTCGAGAATTTCCAAATGGAGTTGTATGCATCATCAGTGTACCAGATGTCTCCATCAAAGTACGCCATTCCCCAAAACATTGAGCGGCCTTGCTGTGGCCATCCAGGGTTGTCAAACTCTGCGAACTGTTCTGACTGCGGATCGAACCGGGCTATTTTGCCAGTGTTTGTCTGCCCAAACCAGACCATTCCGTTTTCATCAGTAGTTATTGCTAGCGGCTGGGTGCATTTTGTCGGAATCTTAAATTCAGTCACATATGCGTTGCTTTTTGCATCCCCGGTTTCACAAAACTTTTCTCTTTGCTCGTCTGGGAAATTATCCATCGGCGTGTTGGTGATTGACACATCAGACCTTTTTGGATTTGAATTAAATGCAAATGTGGCAGTCGATGCCAAAAGAATGACTGCAAAAAATACTGCTACAACTACTCCTTTTTTCTTCAACATGTCAGAATTTTCCTTACCTTGTTATATCTTATTCTGACAAAGTCACAGCAGTTTGAGGTCGCGTGTTATTTTGTCAATTAGATCCTCAGGTGCAGGACCAATCGAAAGGCAGGTGACAGTACCAGGGGCAATCTGGGTGTGTCCGGCATCGGTTACCTCAGACCACGGAAGATTCAGTTCTATTGCATCCATTTTCACCTGTTCCAGTTCCTTGTGGCTGTTTACCTTTAGCACGATTTTTGCCTGCCCGCCCCACCACTTTTCAAACCAATTTGGATGCGACTTTCTGACATGCTCTGCGCCGAGCACACATGCGTGTCCCACCTGTGCTGCGATTTTTCCCTTTCCCATGCCAAGGTCGTTTCTCACCACAATCACCTGTTTTATCGAGACCAATGATACATTGACAAAGAGTCCATTGAAAAACTTTTGAGTGAATTATTGCGGAGCTGCGATGAATTAAATTAATCCAAACCAAAAAACAACGAAATGTCCTACGACGTGGTAATTGCAGGAGGCAGCATAGCTGGCTTGTTTTGCGCAAGAGAAATTGCCGCAAGGGGCCACAGCGTGCTTGTGATTGAAGAGGATTTTGAGATAGGAACACCTGAGCACTGCGGCGGCCTAGTCAGCACGTCGGGTCTTGAGGAGTTGGGCATAATCCCGTCAGGCAAGACATTTGACAGTCAGATTGTGCGCGCCGAAATTTGCTCCCCAAATGGCAAAAAGATAACAATTGATGCAAAAAAACAAAACGTCTCTGGGATTAACCGGCGCGAGCTTGACAAGCAGATAGCACACCAGGCGCAAAAAAACGGCGCTGAGATCAGGGTGAGGACGTCCTTTAAGGAGATAAGAGAAAACAAGGCAGTGACAACCGCAGGCGAAATTGATTTTAAGATACTAGTTGATGCGCGCGGAGTGTCAGCGCTTGTCCAAAAGGACAGAACCGGGATACTCCAGTCGGCGCAGTACGAAATTTATGCAGACTGGATAGAAAAAGGAAAAGTCGAAGTAAACTTGGATGCTGAAAAATATCCAGGTTTCTTTTCATGGGTAATCCCGTCAGGTGTAGGCACAGGCAAGGTCGGGGTCGCAGGGCGCAGCATAAACGCAATGCAGGTACTTGAAAAGTTTCTAGAACAAAAAGGAAAATACTCTATAATCAGAAAAGTCTTTGCGCCAATCTGGGTAAACGGCCCAATTGAGAGATTTGTTTCAAAAAATATAGTCATAGTGGGCGATGCTGCAGGGCAGTCCAAGCCCACAACTGCCGGCGGAATATACTCTTGTGGGATGGGCGGAATTTATGCAGGAAGGGCAATCTCGAAATTTTTAGAAACAAAAAAACAAGACGATCTGGAATCATATCAAAAGATGTGGGTTGAGAAATTTGGAAAAGAGTTCGAAAGGCAGATGTTTGCAAGAAAGATGCTTGAGAGACTTGACAACAAGTCAATAGATACGATATTTGATTCTCTCACGCAGGATATGATTGCAGACATATCAAATAATGATGATTTTGATTTTCACACGTCGGCAATCATAAAGATGCTAGGCCTCAAGGGATCACTCAAAGTCGCACAGACCATATTTGGCGCAGAAATCCGGAAACTCCTAAGCTAGCGCAAAAAGACGTAAGCAAGCTATAAATGCAGAAGCAAAAAAAATATCTACATGTCAACATTGGCGCTTCCAGTATGCAGTTGCTGTCACAGACACATCATGCCAAACGACAGGTGTGTCAAGTTTAACTGTCCAGAATGCGGCACAGTCCTAATCTGGAGATGCGAGAGCTGCAGAGAATCAGCAAGAACATACACATGCGGATCATGTGGTTTTCAAGGACCATAGAAAAATGGCACGCTTACTCTTGATTACAAAGATTCTTCCAACAGGAACTGACATAGATTTGGATATTTTGGCAAAGGCAGTTCAATCAAAAATAGATGCAGGAATCACCTTGGAAAAATACACAAAAGAGCCGCTGGCTTTTGGCCTGTACTTTATCAAGGCAGAGTTCACACTAGACGACAAGGAAGGCCAGATGGATCTTTTGGAAAACGCAGTAAGATCAGTTGACGGCGTAAGCGAGTTCGAAGTGCTCAACATGAGCAGAAAATCAGTAGATGTGAAGTGAGCTAATTGGCACGCAAGGACGAACCTTTGCAAATGCGAGTAGGCGAAGCAAAGCAAAGAGACGTCGGAAAAAAACGGGCAAGAGTCGGCCCAGACGCGATGGACTTTCTCAAGGTTAACCCGGGTGACATTATTGAAATTACAGGCAAGCGCACAAGCTGCGCAGTTGCATGGCCAACAGACGAGGACGACAAGTTCCCAGACGTGGTAAGAATAGACGGCCAGACAAGAAAAAACATCGGCAGTGCACTAAACGATGTCGTAAAAATTAAAAAAGCCACGACCAAGGTTGCAAAGACAATCGTCCTGCTGCCGGTAAGCGATGTTGTGACAGTGGATAAAGAGTTTACAGATTTTGTGAAGAACCGTCTCAAGGGACTGCCTTTCTGCCAAGGAGACGAGATTTCGGTAATGATACTTGGGAACTCGATGGACTTCAAGATAAGCAAGACTACGCCAAAGGGAATCGTCACAATAGACAGAACGACAGAGTTTTCCATATCATCAGACAAGGTAACTGACAAAAAAATCCGCGTAACGTATGACGAGGTAGGCGGACTTAGAAACGAAATCAAGGTGATGCGGGAAATAGTAGAGCTCCCGCTAAGGCATCCTGAAATTTTTGACAGGCTTGGAATCGAGCCGCACAGTGGAATTCTTTTGTACGGACCGCCAGGATGCGGAAAGACACTCATTGCAAAGGTCCTGGCAAGCGAGTCTGAGGCAAACATGTATTCAATTAACGGTCCTGAAATAATGAACAAGTATTACGGGGAGACGGAGGCAAAGCTCCGAGAGATATTCAAAGAGGCAAAGGACAATTCACCGAGCATAATATTCATCGATGAGATCGACGCGATTGCACCAAAAAGAGAGGAGGCATACGGCGATGTCGAAAAAAGAGTGGTGGCGCAGCTGCTTGCCCTGATGGACGGGCTGACTGACAGAGGAAACGTAATAGTGCTTGGCGCGACAAACAGGCCAGACAGCGTGGATCCTGCACTTAGGAGGCCTGGAAGATTTGACAGGGAAATTGAGGTGTCAGTCCCAAACGCAGACGGAAGATACGAGATACTGCAGATTCACACGCGCGGAATGCCAATCGCAGAAGACGTAGAGTCAAGGAGACTGGCAGCAGAACTGCACGGATATACCGGTGCTGACATCAAGTCGTTATGCAGAGAGGCAGCACTAAAGGCAATCCGAAGATACCTTCCAGATATTGATTTAGAAACGGAAAAAGTTTCAGCCGAAGTTCTGCAAAAGATGGACATCAACTTGCAGGACTTTTACGATGCGATGCACGAGGTGGTACCAACTGCGATGAGAGAGTTTTACGTGGAGCGACCGAAAGTCTTCTGGAACGAGGTCGGGGGCCTAGAGGACGTAAAGGTAACACTACAAGACAACCTAATTGTCGCACTAAAAGAGCCGCAGAAATTCTACGACATGGGAATCAAGCCCCCAAAGGGAGTCCTGCTTTATGGACCGCCGGGATGCGGAAAAACGCTTCTTGCAAGAGCGGTCGCAACAGAGAGCGGGAGCAACATGATACTAGTCAGAGGGCCTGAGATCCTATCAAAGTGGATTGGGGAATCAGAAAAGGCAATCAGGGAAATTTTCAGAAAGGCAAAGACATCTGCCCCGTGTGTGATAATTTTTGACGAGATGGACTCGCTTGCCAGAATGAAGTCAGGCGAAGAGGCAGGAATCGGGCAGACAATACTAAGCCAGCTGCTAACAGAAATGGAAGAAAGCGGGTCTGCAAGAGTAGTGGTAATTGGAATAACAAACAGGCCCGACCTGCTTGATCATTCCTTGCTAAGACCTGGAAGACTTGAGCCGGTACTTTTTGTACAGCAGCCAGACGAGAAAGGAAGACTAGAGATAATCAAAATACTGACTGAGAAAATGCCGCTATCAGATGACGTTAACTTGGAGGAGATTTCAGTTTCCACGCAAAACTACACGGGTGCAGACTTGGTAGCACTCTGCAGAGAGGCAGGAGTACACGCGATGCAGAACAACTCTTCTAAGATTGGGAGCTCAGACTTTGCGTCTGCACTAAAGAAGATCAAGCCTTCAATCACAAAAGAGGTAGACCAGTGGTACACCGCAATAAGGGAAACTATTTCTAACGTAGTTCCTAAACCAATAGACAAGACCTTTTACGGTTAACAAACATGACAGAACTTCCATTAAGAAACGTAGTGTATGAGAAAATCAAGAGTGCCACCTCCATGACAGACGAGGCCCTAAACAAGAGCCTCATAAAATCGGGAGTCAACTTGCCAGAGGACAGATTCAACAAAATCCTGCTGGACTTGGAGATTATGGGGCTAGTCAGAGTTTCATGGCTTACAAAAGACACCAGGCGAGTCGAGGTCGCAGTCCAGGAAGCAGAGGAAGATGAATACGAAAAACAAAACAGAGAAACAATGGAAAAAGACTACGAGGCGTCTTTTCCCGGCGTCGAAGAAGAGAACTAGAACCTAAAGTGAAACGCGGCATCCAGTGCCACAGCTACGAAAATTATTGTCAGGTATGGCGCAGTAACCTTGTATGCCTTCCATGCAAAATCCGAAGTCGGATTCTTGGTAAGCTTGTAATGATACACTAACATCAGGCCTCCGCTTGCCGCAGCGATTACGAAATACACGATTCCAAGTCCGTTTGGAATAAATGATAATGCCAAAGAGTACGGAAGCAAAATCGCTGTGTTTGCCAAGATGTACTTTGAGGTTTTGTGCATCCCTATCAGTACTGGCAACATCGGGACCTTTGCCTCTGCATAATCGTCACGTATCTTCATAGCAAGGCACCAAAAGTGCGAAGGAGTCCAGACAAACACCAAGAACCCCACAAGAAAGCCAAGCAAGTCAATCCCGTATGGCGGCACAAAGCCAGTGGCGGCAGTCCACCCTGCCATCGAGGCAGCACTTCCTGCAAATCCTCCAATTACAATATTTGAAGAATTGTTTCGCTTAAGCCAAACGGTATAAACTATGACATAAAAGAATATTCCAAGCCCTATAAAGAAAGTAGAAATCCAGTTTAGCGTAAGTGCGGCATACACCACAGACGCAACACTGACTGCAAGCCCATAGATCAGAACATGGCTTGCCTTCATTCTTCCCGACGGGATAGGTCTGGTGCTTGTTCTTTTCATGAGCGGGTCGATGTCCTTGTCATAATAATGATTAAGTGCGCTTGATCCTGCAGACGCCAACGCGCCTGCAATTATGATATGAAACAGGCCAGTCAGGCTAAGCTCGGGGCCGACTAGCTTGCTTGCAGCATACATCGATGTGACTGCGGTAATGACAAGCAGTACCACTATACGCGGTTTTGATATTTCTAATACTTCTTTTAATCCCAAACTCTTTGAAAGTGACCTCATTAGGAATATAATCCTAGTTTAAAGCTCCAAAGGAGATTCTGATCTAGGCGTGCAATCACACCCCAAACACATCGTGGCTGCAAGAATGACACATTCTGATTTTTCCAATGTGGAATGGGAAAACCGTCCAAAGTTCCAGAGTTCCTATATGCCATTTTGTTTTAGAATGAGAAAATGAGTCGCAGAGCCATCTGGATTTGGTGCATTTGAGCAACATACGCATCATTGCTGCCATGTCAGTCTTGATTTTGTTTAGCGTTGGCTCGATTTCGCATGCCAAGGC
>CAZCWI010000045.1:0-12134 GCA_964502325.1 uncultured Candidatus Nitrosotenuis sp.
TCAGAGCCGGGCCTTAACATAATTGATGACGACAGCGCAGTTTACAGAATTGTCTTTGAAAAGAAAATGGTAAATTCTGCAGAAGAGGAAGGGCTGGCCTTTTCAATTTACGAGTGGGCTTATTCGTAGGTACCAGGATCTTTTTAAAAGCAAGATTGTTGTTTCTACGCTCAAATTTAGCACTTTTTTATGCCAGTCCGTAAAACAATTGTTTTTAATTACAACAAATCGTAGTTTTTCATATGCAGTTATTGGGAAGGCTGGAGATAAAATCAAAACAAAAGATAGCCGAGTTTCTAAACCAAGAGCACGTGGGACGAGTCTGCTCAATAGACAAAGACGGATTTCCCCAAATAATCCCGATGAATTTTGTCTTTCTAAACGACGCAATCTACATGCATTCGCATACACGAGGTGAAAAACTTGAAAACATAAAGTCAAACGACAAGGTGGGCTTTGAAGTAGACCGGGAACTAGAGTTTTTACCATCATATTTTACGCATCCAACAGACGCATCGCAGGCAGACACACTCTACATTAGCGTAGTAATCAAGGGAGAAGGAGTAATCGTTTCAGACAAGAATGAAAAAACGTTGGCGCTAAACGGATTGATGGAAAAATACCAGCCGGAGGGAAGGTATGAAAAACTCACGCAAGACATGGAAGTGGTAAACGAGGTTGCAATAATCAAAATAATTCCGCATACGATGCGTGGAAAATACAAAATTGGTCAGCACATGGATAAAGGTACAAGGGGACAGATTGCGCAAAAAATACTAGAGCGCGGCACCCCGACTGCAAAGGAAACATTGCGAATTATGGGTTTTGAGATTACCAAAAACGGCCTAAAGATGACAGACGAACCAAACTGGTAATCACGAACCAGATATAGTTCCAGTCATATCGATGTGATACGGAAGGTCTTTTTGTGCAAGATAGAATATCTGCTTCTCAACTACAATTGTTTGCTTGTTGCTTTTGTCGGACAGGATGGACTCATCCATGGTTCCCTTGATTACAAAAGAGCCCACAGCATCAGATGCAAAGGTCAGAAAGACATCGTTTCCAGATATAGTAATTGACGGGCGCCTGATAAGTATTCCAGAGTTATCAAACATCATTTTTGCCTCAATCACCTCAAAATTCTCCAAATTGGCACTAGAAACTGGGCGAAATTTCAGAGCAAGACTTGCAGGCTTTGACAAGCTTGGCGAGCCGGCATAATATGTTCCGCTCAGATTAATGCTGAATTCGCTTTTTTCAAGTGGTTCGGAGTGTTGAGCAGGTTTGATGGTTTTTTCAACAGTCTTTTTCTCAAATACAAGATTAGATGGGTCTTTTGGTTCAGCATCAGCAGACGCAGAAGAAATTATTTGGTTCTGTATTATTGGTTCTGGATCATCGGTGAGAACGTCTGCAATTTGTGAGATTTTTTCTTGCGGTGTTATTTTTTCTGCCAATCCAAATCCCCAAAACGCAATTATCGACACTGCCGCAATTGAGCAAATGCCGATCAAGTGAGGGTTATTACGTATTTGCAACCAAAGCACATCTTTGGATTTTCGCTTAAAAGACAGACGTATGATTCATCAGTGCAGATTACACGGTATTGCAGAGTCGCCATGCTTTAAATTTCGCAAAATACGATCGGATCTGTTGCAGCAAATACACAAGTATCAGATAGTGTCAGACTTTGAACCAACAGGTGACCAGCCGCAGGCAATTGCAAAAATAATCGAAGGCGTTAGAAAAAAGAAAGTCCAGACGCTGCTTGGAGTCACAGGCAGCGGCAAAACATTTACCGTTGCAAACGTGATTGCCCAGACAGGAAAAAACACACTTGTCATATCGCACAACAAGACACTTGCGGCACAATTGTATTCTGAGCTAAAGCAGTTTTTCCCAAAAAACAATGTCGGCTATTTTGTCAGTTATTACGATTACTATCAGCCTGAAAGCTACCTTCCGCAGACTGACACATACATAGAAAAAGACACCCAAATTAATGAAAAAATCGAAAAAATGAGGCTGGAGGCAACGGCGATGCTGCTTTCAGGCGAGCCGACAATAATTGTAGCCACAGTATCATGCATCTACTCACTTGGCTCACCAGGAGAATGGGAAAAAATGGCAATAACCATAACTGCAGGCCAAAACATAGAGCGCTCCGAATTAATAAAAAAACTCGTCAACGCAAGATACGAGCGCAACGACGTGGAGATGGTACCGGGCAATTTTAGGGTAAGGGGAGACACCGTCGACATAATTCCGGCATACTCTGAGGACATGATAAGAATTTCATTGTTTGGAGACGAGGTGGAAAAGATTTCCGTTTTGGACCACGTCTCGCTAAGTGAAAAAACAAAAGTAAAACTCATCAAGATATTTCCTGCAAAACATTATCTTGTTGCAAGCGACGTCAGGCAAAAAGCAGTCAGGTCAATCAAAGATGAACTCAAAGAAAGACTCACTCAGCTAAACGAGCTTGAAAGACAGAGACTTGAGATGAGAACAAAGTTTGATCTTGAGATGATTGAGGAATTAGGATATTGCTCTGGAATTGAGAACTATTCGAGGCATTTTGACGGAAGAAAGGCAGGAGAAAAAGCGTTTTGCCTTTTGGATTTCTTTGGTGATGACTTTTTGCTGGTAATTGACGAGTCGCATGTGACAATACCGCAGCTCCACGGCATGTATGCAGGGGATCACACTAGAAAAAAATCGCTCATCGACTACGGATTTAGATTGCCAAGTGCGTTTGACAACAGGCCGTTAAAATTTGAGGAGTTTGAGCAGTATATCAGAAACTGTATTTTTGTATCTGCCACGCCGTCAGAGTATGAAAGGAAAAAATCATTTCATATTGCAGAGCAGCTTGTGCGCCCAACTGGATTGTTAGATCCAGTCGTCGAGGTAAGGCCTACAAAGAACCAGATGGATGATCTGATTTTAGAAATCAGCAAGAGGACTAAAAAAGGTGAGCGAGCACTGGTGACGACTCTTACAAAAAGAATGGCAGAAGATTTGGCAGAATATCTGGCAAAAAAAGACGTACGTGTGAGATACTTGCACTCTGAAATAGAAGGATTACAGCGAACAGAGCTCATAAGGCAGCTAAGGCTTGGCGACTTTGACGTACTAGTCGGCATAAACCTGCTAAGAGAGGGCCTTGACATTCCAGAAGTATCACTTGTCGCAATACTTGATGCAGACAAGGAGGGATTTTTGAGAAACAACACCAGCCTGATTCAGACATTTGGAAGGGCCGCAAGAAACGTTCACGGCACTGCTATTTTGTACGCAGACACCATTACAAAATCAATCAAATCGGCACTGGAGGAGACAGAGCGCAGAAGAAACAAGCAGATAGAATACAACAAGACGCACAAGATAACTCCAAAGACAATAATAAAGTCAATTCCAGAACAAGTCGCTACACTTGATGATATTAAAAACAAATCACCACACGATCTTAACAAAGAAAGCATAGAGATAGAAGCACAAATGAAAAAATATGCAGTAGATCTAGATTTTGAGAAGGCAATAGAATGCAGAGACAGATTACGTAGAATCCAAGTAGAGATGGAGAAGAAAAATGAACGATAAACTAAAGATTCGTGGCGCGCGACACCACAACCTAAAGAACCTGAACTTGGAGATACCAAAAAACAAGCTTGTCATAATCAGCGGCCTATCAGGCTCCGGCAAGTCCACACTTGCATTTGACACAATTTATGCCGAAGGCCAGAGAAGGTACGTCGAGTCTCTTTCCGCATACGCAAGACAGTTCTTGGAGATGATGGACAAGCCAGATGTAGATTCGATTGAAGGACTGTCACCTGCGATTTCAATCCAGCAGAAAACCACGTCAAAGAATCCGCGCTCGACTGTCGGCACCACTACTGAAATCTACGATTACCTAAGACTGCTGTATGCCAGAATTGGAATCCCGCACTGCACCAAATGCGGCAGAAAGATTTCAAACCAATCAATTGAGTCAATTTGCGAGTCAATCTTCAAGGATTTTGACGGAAAGCAAATTTTGGTTCTATCACCGCTGATTCAGAGAAAAAAAGGAACTTATGAGAAATTATTTGAGCAGATGAAAAAAGACGGATACTCACGCGCACGCGTAGACGGCCAAGTTATTTTGCTTGAGGACGAAATTCCAAAACTTGACAGGCAAAAATGGCACAATATCGAAATCGTAGTAGACAGGCTAAAGGCATCAAAGGCTGAAAAAAGCAGGCTCTTTGAGGCAATCCAAACTGCCCTAAAGGCTGCAAAAGGATACGTTCTCATCGCATCAGATAAGGACGAAAAAATGTTTTCACAAAACAACGCCTGCCCATATTGCGGCATAACGATAGGAGAGATAGAGCCAAGATCATTTTCGTTTAATTCGCCGTTTGGATCCTGCAAGGCATGCAACGGCCTTGGGGTAAAGATGGAGTTTGATGCAGATCTGGTAATCCCAGACAGAACAAAATCAATTCTAGAGGGAGCAATCGTTCCTTGGAGCGGAAGATTCTCATCATTTAGAAGACAAGCCCTTCAAGCAGTCGGGAAAAAAATTGGATTTGACTTGTTAACACCGATAAACAAAATGAAACCAGAACACCTCAAAGTCATCCTGTACGGGACAGACCAGATGATTCACTACCAATATGAATCAAAAATGGGAGATTCTTTTTGGCAACAGACCAAGTCCTTTGAAGGGGTGCTGAACAATTTGCAAGGAGCGTTTATGGAGACAGACTCAGAGTCAAAAAGAGAATGGCTAAAACAATTCATGCGCGACACGCCATGTAGCGAATGTAAGGGGAAAAAACTCAGGCCAGAGGCACTCGCAGTCAAGGTAAACGGCACGGGGATCAGCGAAGTTTGCGATTTGTCAATTGACGAGTGCTATGATTTTTTCAAGAACATCAAGCTGACAGAAACTGAAAAATACATTGCACGAGACGTCCTAAAAGAAATTACGGAAAGACTTGAATTTTTGAAAAACGTCGGGCTAAACTATCTTACTCTAAACAGACAGAGTTCAACTTTGTCAGGGGGCGAATCGCAGAGAATACGACTAGCCACGCAAATAGGCTCAAATCTCACAGGCGTGCTATACGTACTTGATGAGCCAACGATTGGCCTCCATCAAAGGGACAATGCAAGACTGATCAAGACACTTGTCAAGCTTCGTGATCTTGGGAACACCATAATCGTAGTAGAGCATGATGAGGAGGTAATCAGAAACGCGGACTGGATAGTGGATCTGGGGCCAGGTGCTGGAATCCATGGTGGAAGCGTAGTCTTTGAGGGAACAGTTGCGCAAATTCTCAACAACCACAAGTCAGTAACTGGCGACTATCTCAAAGACAAAAATCTGATTAAACTTGCAGACAAAACTCGCAATCAAAAAGGCAAGATCATAATCAAGGGGGCTGCGGAAAACAATCTCAAAAAGATCAAAGTGGAAATTCCACTTGGATATTTGGTGACAGTCACGGGAGTGTCAGGATCAGGTAAATCTACACTTGTAAACGAGATTTTGCTAAAGGCACTTGCGGCGCATTTTTACAAGACTAACGAAAAGCCGGGAAAACACGAGTCCATAGAGGGAACTGAGAACATAGACAAAGTCATTGCAATAGACCAGTCCCCCATAGGAAGAACCCCCAGATCAAACCCTGCAACATATGTTGGTGTATTTACCCACATACGAGACCTGTTTGCAAACACTGAAACCTCAAAAGAACGAGGATATACGCCGGGCCAGTTTTCATTTAATGTGGCAGACGGAAGATGCTTTGCATGTGAGGGAGACGGTGTCAAAAAAATAGAGATGCAGTTTCTCTCAGACGTTTACGTCCGATGCGATGAGTGCAAGGGTAAGCGCTACAATTCTGAGACGCTGTCAGTTTTGTACAAGGGCAAAAACGTTTCAGATGTCTTGGACATGACAGTTGAAGAAGCGCTGTCATTTTTTGAAAACATACCTTCGATTAGGCGTATTTTGCAGACAATTTACGACGTTGGGCTAGGATATATCAAACTTGGACAGTCATCAACTACGCTTTCAGGCGGAGAGGCTCAAAGAGTAAAGCTTGCATCAGAGCTTGCAAAAGGGGGACGGGTCAAACAATGTACATCTTAGACGAGCCGACTACTGGGCTTCATTTTGCAGATGTCCAAAAACTCCTCGATGTCCTAAACAGGTTAGTGAGTCTTGGAAACACCGTAGTCGTAATAGAGCACAACATGGATGTCATAAAGAATTCGGATTGGATAATTGATTTGGGACCGGAGGGAGGAGACAAAGGCGGGCAGGTAGTAGCCGCTGGGACGCCTGCACAGGTTGCCAGTAATCCGAAAAGCTACACAGGTCAGTACCTAAAGAAGATCCTAGTAAATTGACATTTAATATCAAGAAGATATCCATCCCATCGCATCCTGGAATTTACCTGATGAAGGATTCTAATGGAAAGATAATCTATATCGGGAAAGCAAAAAATCTGAAAAACAGAGTTCGTTCTTATTTTGTAAAAAACCAAAACTACAAAACACAAAAACTAGTTGAAAAGATTTCAGACATAGAGTTTGTCTTAACAGATAACGAAGTAGAGGCATTCTTGCTTGAATCAAACATGATAAAGCAATATCGGCCCGTTTACAACATCGAGCTCAAAGACCAGCAAAGATACACGTATCTTAGACTGACAAATGAAAAATATCCAAGGCTCTTAGTTGCGCGAAGAACACGGGCAGGCAAGTTTCTTGGCGATGGAAAAATCTTTGGTCCATTCACGCAAGGCAGCTCAAAACTGCTAACAATTGGCTCTCTTCGAAAGACGTTTCAGATTCGTATCTGCAAAAGGCTTCCAAAAAAGGCATGTCTTGAATACCATTTGGGAAATTGTGAGGCCCCGTGCGAATTCAAAGAGGCACAAAACAGGTATGAAAAACACGTATCAAACCTGGAATCAATCCTAAAGGGGCACGATCCGCAGCTGTTTATTAAAAAACTAGAATCCGAGATGAAGGACGCCTCAGAACACCTGCAGTTTGAGCGCGCAAGAGAGATACGCGACACGCTTCAAAGACTTGGAAGTTTGGGCACTAGGCAAAAGATGGAAAACATAAGAGATTCAGATGAGGAGTATTTTGGAATCAGGACAATAGATCAAAGCGTTCTAGTCATGACATTTAGAAAGACAAACGGTGTGATTCGGGACAGCAACAAGTTTTCCTTTGACCTAGTCGGAGACAATTCGTTTTCAAATTTCCTGCACCAATACTACACGACAAATCAGATACCTCCATTCATAATAGTAAATGAAATGCCAGAAAACGCAAGACTGCTTGAGCAGTTGTTTTCAAAAAAATCAGCACACCAGGTAAAGATCATCTCTCCAATGTCTGGCAAAAGAAAGGAGATGATAGACTTGATCCTAAGAAACATAGATGTAATTCAGTCAAAAGGCTCAGATCCTGCACTAATTGAGATAAAAGAAAAGCTCAGACTGCCAGAGATTCCAAAGACAATAGAATGCTTTGACATATCAAACCACGGGACAGATTATGCGGTAGGGTCAATGTCAAGATTTGTCAGCGGCCGGCCAGACAAATCAGGATATCGAAAGTTTAGGATTAAAACCATTACAGGAAGAGACGACTTTGCAATGATCAACGAGATTGTAAAGCGCAGATACCTCAGACTTGACAGTGAAAAAGCGCAATTACCAGATCTTATTTTGATAGACGGTGGAAAGGGGCAGCTAAGTGCGGCACTATCTGCCTTGCAGAACCTTGGATTAAAGATTCATTGCGCATCGCTTGCAAAAGAAAACGAGGAGATTTACATTCCATCTCAAAAAGAACCAATCATAATTCCAAAAACCAGCCAGTCTCTCAAGATATTGCAGTTTGCCCGAGACGAGGCGCACAGATTTGGAGTCGCCTACAACAGAACACTGCGTAAAATAAAACACGAATAACGGTCTAAAGAATAAATTCGTCCAGTTAATCGCAATACAATAAACATTTGTTTACATTCCCATAGGACAGTTTTATCTTCTTTTAGCACCAAAAAGAGATCTGGCAGCATCAAATGTTTACAAGTCCATTTTTGAAGCAAATCTAGATGGAAGACTTGAAGAGTTGCTAGTCAGTTTGCTGCGATACAATTCTTCTGCAAACGTCCAAGAGCCGATTAGAAATTTTCTGTACAATTACCAGATAATGTCAGACAATTTTTGGTCTACATACAAGAATGCGAAAACATACGAGGATGTGCTAGGATGCTATTATCAGTTTTCAAAAAACCAATGTGTCATAATCGAGACGCTGCTTGAGAACCTCAAGCTCACGCTAGACGAAAACAACGTAAAAGAAGATTTGCAGATAATGTTAAGAAACGGTTTTACGTTTTAGGCAAAATCACAAATAACTTTAACAAGTAAAATACACAATAATGCAAAAATGAATCACATTCCAGATAACATTGCAAAGGACATCATTTGCGATCCAGTAGATTGCAGGCTCGTAATCGCCGGGCATTTTCTTGGCAAAATCACGCCATCAATGCCAAAGGAGAACAGCCTTGAGCATTTTTTGCTTGAAGCAAACATTGACGCATTTTTGTTTTTTTCATCAAGCGTCATAGATATGATCAAAGTTGAGATAAATGACAGATTTGACTTGTTTGATAAGGAGAATATATTTTACATCCACGGAATACGAAAAAAACTTGGCAACTCCGGAATTCAAAAACAAGTAAAAGATACCATTGCAAAATATTTTTCAGTTCCAACACAGGAAAAACCAGATTTTAAAACAGTTCATGCGCGCAAAACTGCAGATCATGGATATTTTGACGCGACAAACAGCACATTATGGGAGTTGCAAATATTACGAAACAAAGTCACTCACGGGAGAATCCTCAACATTTCAGACTGCAAAATCACCCTTGATTTTACCATTAGAAGTGCCAAAGAGATGAAAAATCGGCCAAAGTACCAAGTGATAGTCAAAGATCCCGAAGAATATTTTGTACAAATTTTTAACAATTTGACATGTTTTGTAAGACAGATTCGCCTGCTAAATCCCCAAAAGACACAATCATCACATCACATAGAACAGATCGACTTTAGATTAGAATAGAGTAGGCAAATAGGAACGCGCAAAGTATTGTTATGTTGGCAGCAGTCACAACGGAGCCAACTTTTAAAAACTCGATAAATGAAAATGCCTTTTCTTTTCTTCTTTCAGCAGTCTCCAGTATTATCACATTGCTTGCAGCGCCAAGAACAGTAAGATTTCCTGCCAATGTACTTGCACCTGCAAGCGCCATCCAAATTATCGTATCCTGACTTGCATAGCCAAGATCATGCAACACTGGTAAATAGACTGAGACAAATGGCACATTACTCATTAGCTGACTTAATCCAACGCTGGTTAGAACTACGTTGAGCACCGATAGTGAATCGGATCGATCAAGATGCGGAAATGCAGATGAAAAGAGCCCTATCGTTCCACCATACCACAATCCACCCATAAAAACAAACATGGATACAAAAAACACAATGATTTGCCAGTTCATCCCACAAAGTATTTCTTTTCGTCGTGCACTTGAGGCAAGCAGTACCAGACCTCCAATCAATGCAATATGGCTAAAGTTCAGATCAGTCTGGATCCCAAACGCTTTAACAAAACCCATTGCAAAAAAACCAAGCATCACAATTATGGTTATTACAGAGGAGATTTTTGCCAGATTAAGGTCGGTGATCAGTTCCTTTGTTGCTACAAGTTGAGAAACAGAAGCGTGCGCAAGATCTTTTTTGTATATTTGTTTCACTATAACATAGGTCACTCCAATGCATGCAAGAGTTGGGATTCCAAGATACTGTAAAAATATCCAAAACGGATATTCCATTTCATTATCTAATGAAATCAAAAGATTCTGAGGATTTCCTATTGGGGTCATCATACTTCCAATGGTTATGCCAAACGCCAATGTGATCAAAAGTGGAGCAGATTTTACTTGCATCTGTCTTGCAATACCTAAAACAATTGGGGTTGCAACAAGCGCCATAGTGTCATTCATTAAAAATGCAGACAACACACCAAGAACTAGTAAAATAAACCACAGTGCACGATTAGGGGTTTTTGCATGCTCAAGAATTTTTATTGTGACATACCGAAGTAATCCCGATGCTTCAAGTCCAGACACTAAGACAAACATTCCAATTAGGAAAAATATCACGTCAAAGTTAATCGACTGATACGCCTCATCAAGTGTGATTATTTGCAATAAAAGTACTGCTAATGCACCTACAAGCATTATTGACCACATCGGCAGCCTAATCCCTCTGATGTTCCTAACAGCAATCAGACCATACACTATAACAAATATTACAAGAGATACTGCCGATGCAAAAGTCACATCCATTTTTGGTATTATTTTTTAATCCAGTATAAGTCAAACTTGCAATTAGCTTTATTTAGCCTAGGACAAACACAAGCGACATGACAGCTTCAGACAAATTCGGCATTGCTCTGGCGGTAGGAATAACTATCGTATTTGTTGCAATCGCCGGGTCTTTTGCATCTATGGATTCAACACCATCTCCAGTTTCTGTACCGGTTCCAGTACCAGTACCAACTCCAGCTCCGGCTCCAGTTGAGGAAACACCGATGGAAGAAGAACCAGCTCCAGTTGAGGAAACACCAATGGAAGAAACTCCAATGGAAGAACCAGCTCCAGTTGAGGAAACACCAATGGAAGAAGAACCATCTGCACCATCAGCAGTTGATGTATCAATTCCAAAAGGATCTTCAGTTCCAGGATGTGAAGAAACCAATGAATGTTTCATACCAAGTATGGTAACAGTTAGTGTAGGTGGCACTGTAACATGGACTAACGATGATACAGCAGCACATACGGTAACTAGTGGAACACTATCAGATGGACCAGACGGCATATTTGACAGCAGTATTCTCATGGTAGGAAAGACATTTGAGCATACTTTTGACGATGCAGGAAGTTATGATTACTTCTGTGTGGTTCACCCATGGATGACAGGAAACGTCACAGTAGAGTAGACATTTCTGCATCAAATTCATTATTTTTCTTAATTTTTGAACTACTGAGGAAGATCAGACAATTTTAGAAACATCGTCTGTCAACTGATTTACCAGGCTTTCATAGTCGGCTCGATTTTTGCCAAGTTTTTCAAGCTTTAGTTTTTCGACTTCGTTTAGATTATTGTTCACTTGATCAGATTTTCCTTGTAGCCGCATCTCAGCCATCATAAACAATCGGTTATTTTCTTTCCAAAGATGCGCGGATACGTGCTCAATGTATTCGGCTATGTCAGATGCAAGCTTGGTAGAAGTGCCGGTCTTGAGATAGTCTTTTGCAGATTCTTCCATCCGGTCTCCAATCTGTCTTGTCATCTGATGTTCCATGAGCATGACGGCAATTGGTCCCATATTACGCGGCATTCCTGCCTGCTCCAGTGCAGGAAACAGCGATTCCTCCTCTTTTCCATGATGGCATACATCGGTAAAGTTCTTGGAAAAATCAATCACAGGTAAAAGTATTGATTCGGGGATGGTCTTTCCATTTTTCAATAACTGCAATGTGACTTCCATTGACTTTATCACCTTTTCAATCAAGTCGTGATCCTTTCTTAATGAAGCAGTAGACACAATATGATTCGAAATTAATATGTGATTTAAATCTAATTTCAGATTACAGAAATTCGTCTAGCGAGTTTTCGCGCAAGGGTTGTGCATCAAAGCCCATTCTGACCAGATCCGCTGCAAATTCATCTACAAAACCATGTACCGTGTAGATTTTTTCTGCACCGGTTCTTTTTACCAGGTCTATTAACTCATCATAGTCACAATGATCGCTTAATGGTATTGAATAGTCGTGTTTTCGACCATATGAAAAACCAGACTTTGCCCAGCCGCTAAACCCGATTGTTATTGCACCGTACTTTGATTTCATGTCTTTAATGAACTGGTTACTCTCGGACATTAACGGTGCAACCATAACCCACGGTTTCTTATCGAGCAGCCCTTTTGAGGCAGCCTCCGTGTGTCCAAGCCCTGCCTTAATATCGATTCCCAAC
>CAZCWI010000046.1:0-12047 GCA_964502325.1 uncultured Candidatus Nitrosotenuis sp.
CAATGGAATGCGGCCAAGTCCCTCAAGGCGAAGGAAGAACTCACTTTATGATGCAGTATTATGCGTATGTTCTGATGTTTGTTGTTTTTGATGTAATGGCGATTTTCCTGTATGCTTGGGGCAGTACGCTGCTTAACCTTCCAAAAACTGCGACTTTGCCAATTATTGCATTTCTGGGAATCATGTTTGCGGCAATGGCGTTTGCGCTTTATCAGTCAAAGAGGCGTAACATATGGTAAATTTTATTACTTATATCCAAAGTAGCAGAGGCGAGGGATTACTTTGCTAAAGGAACTCGTAACTCCGCAAAACGCAAATGTGTTTATCGGCAAGCTAGGGGATGTCCTAGTCAAGGCAATAGATGCGCCGCTGGGCTATGCCATTAACTGGGGTAGACTCTGGTCGCTCTGGCCTGTGCACATTGAAACTGCGTGCTGCAGCGTAGAGTTTGGTGCAGCATCCGGTCCAAGATATGATGTCGAAAGATTTGGAATCATTGAAGCGTTTGGATCTCTTCGACAGTGTGATCTAGTTGTGGTGCAGGGAACCATTACGAGAAAGATGGCGCCGCGACTCAGACTGGTATATGATCAAATGCCAGAGCCGAAATACGTTATCGCTATGGGCGCATGCGCGATTACTGGCGGATTATACTTTGACTCGTACAACGTCCTGCCGGGAATTGACGGGATACTTCCAGTCGATGTGTATGTTCCAGGCTGCCCCCCTAGACCTGAGACCCTCATACAAGGATGCATGCTACTACAAGAAAAGATCAAAAGGATGAAGGCTAGGTAGAAAATCTTTATGAGCCAACCAGAATCTCCCGAAACAAAACCAGTAGCAACAGCACAACCTCAAAAGGAGATGCCGCAGTTTGAAAAATCACTCGCAGACAAGATTGAGGGCAAATTTAGCACAAAGGTGGCAATTGAATTTGTAAAGCCGACTAGAATCCGAGTCAAGGCAAAAAAAGAAGATGTAGTTGAGGTCGCAAGATTCATCCGAGACGAACTTCATTTCGATCATGCCGAATCTGTAACCGGAGTTGACTATCCTGATCAAAAGGAAATCGAGGTTACATATCATCTTGGATCATACACCGATCCTGAATTGTCAAAACAGGTTTTGACACTTGCAACAAGGGCTCCACGTGAAGAAAACCCAAACCCCGGAAACGACAGCACCCGAGTGCCAAGTCTTAGAGATATATTCTACAGCGTAGAGTTTCACGAAAGGGAGTGTTTTGAAATGTTAGGGGTTTACTTTGAGAATCATCCAGATAATAGACGTCTGCTCTTGCCTGAAGACTGGGCAGACTTACCACCAATGCGCAAGGACTTTAAGATAAAGGGAAGATAGAGATGACCACCCAGCTACCTCCAGGATTGCAATTAGAAAAAGTCGACGAACGTATCATGACGCTCAACGTCGGTCCGCAGCATCCTGGCTCTGGTCACATGAGGCTGATTATCAAAGTGGACGGCGACTATATCGTATCCTGCGATCCAGATCCTGGCTATGTCCACAGGGGAGAGGAAAAGATGGCAGAATATCGAAACTATATCCAAAACATCCCGCATCTTGAAAGACCAGTTATTCACGATTCCTGCAACGTGCTGTATCCATACTGTCTGGGTGTAGAGGAGCTGCTCGGAACCGAAGTCCCAGAGAGGGCGCAATACCTTCGAGTCATCGCATCTGAGCTTAACAGATGTGTTTACATCCAATATTGGCTTGCGATATACGGAATATTTCTTGGCCACTCTACAATGTTCATGTGGCCTGCAGGAGACAGGGAACTGCTAATTGATCTTTTGGAAAAAATCACCGGTGCGCGAGTAACACACGCATACTTTGTCCCAGGCGGAATTCGAAACGACGTTCCAGCAAACTTTGAAGACATGTGTCTCAAACGAGTCAATTATTTTGAAAAACGAATCAAGGAATACGCCGCAATATTTTACGATAACCCGATTTTGATGTCAAGAACTCAAGGGACTGGGGTCCTGTCAAGGGATGACGCAATACGCCTTGGAACAACAGGCTCTACCCTGCGCGCAAGCGGCGTGGACTTTGATTTGAGAAAAAGAGAGCCATACGACGCGTACCCAGAGCTTGATGTCCACTCTAACGTTCTAAAGGAGGGCGACTCTTACGCGCGCTCAAAAATCCCATGGCTTGACATGCTTGAAAGCTGCAACATCATAAGGCAAGCACTGCAAAAAATGCCAAAGTCCGGCTCCGTCAGAGTAAAGCTAAAACCAAATCCAAAAGGTGGAAACGACGAAGTCTACAAGCGAGTAGAGTCCGGCCGCGGCTCCCTTGGATGCTATATTGTTTCACGAAGCAAGCCAGAGCCATACCGTGTAAAGATGAGCGTTGGTTCCTTTAGAAACCTGATATGCATGCCATATCTGCTAAAGGGAGAAAAATTAGGAAACATGCCAGCAGTTTATTGGAGTCTTAACTACTGGCCAGTGGAGGCTGACCGATAAATGTCTGCCATTGCACCAAAATTCCGCTTTAGCTATTTCCTAAAGTCGCTCCTTGACAACATATTTTGGGTAGTCACTCTCTTTACGCTAATTGGAATTCCGCTTGTGATGATACTCTTGTTTTACATCGAGCTTCCAGTCATCAACGGAAACAAACTTCTGGATCCGTACCTGGCACTGACCACCCTGGCTGACCCGTCACGACAGATCCCGATGCTAAAATCAATAATTCACTCCGACTTTTTTAGAATAACCGCGTTTCCAGGATTCGGATTTGCTGCACTGCTTGCAGCTGCGACAATTTTTATCGAAAGAAAAATGCTTGCCAAGCTCCAGCTTCGAGTAGGGCCTTTCTACTGCGGCAAAGTAGAGGGAATACTGCAGCTGATGGGAGACGGCCTCAAACTAATATCAAAAGAAATCATCATCCCTGCAAAAGCAGACAAGCCAATATTCTGGGCAGCGCCAGTTCTCTTTGTCGCGACTGCTGCCGCATTTGTGTCTCTGATTCCAGTTGCCAGCGGCGGATGGGTCGTAGCAGACGTTGACGTTGGACTGCTGGCAGTCTTTGCAGTAATTGGATTCTTCCCAGTTATCACAGTGTTGTCTGCCTGGTCTGCAAACAGCAAGTACCCGTTCATTGGCGGACTGAGGGCGCTGCACCAAATGGTCTCATTTGAAATCCCGCTAATTTTGTCAGTCCTTGGAATCGTAATCCTGACTGGAACGCTAAACCTAACCGAAATCGTAGATAGCCAGGACACCTACTGGTGGATTGTATTTCTCCCAATAGGCGCAATCGTGTTCTTTATCGCCATTTTGGCAGAACTTGAAAGAATTCCATTTGACCTCCCGGAGGCAGAAAGCGAAATCGTCGCAGGATGGCTGACTGAATTCTCAGGAATGATGTATGGGCTAGTCCAGCTGGGATCGTACGTCAAGCTGTACGCGTTTGCGGCCTTGTTTGTCGTGCTGTTCTTGGGTGGATGGCACGGACCTCTGGTGTGGCCGCCGTTCCCAGAAGAAATCATAACAAACGGAATAACAATGGGGCCGATAACTCTGCACCTGCCGGGGCTGCCGCTGCTTGATCAGCAAATGCTCAACGACGTTCTCTGGTTTGTGATAAAAACAATGGGCGTCATCTTTGTCATACTGCTCCCAAGGGGCGTGTTCCCAAGAATCAGAATTGATCTCTTGTTGCACATTGGCTGGTACAAATTAATCGGATTGTCCTTTGTTAACATCTTTATAGCACTCGGCTTGCTGTATGCAGGAGTACTAGGTCCAGGGGGAATATTGTAAATGGGAACAGCTACTGGAATTATCAAAGCATTAAACTCTGGAATAAAGCATCTTGCAGTAAAACGATTTACACTCAGATACCCAGAGCAAAAACTAAAGTTTGTAGGGGACGGATACCAGTTTGATCCAACGACCGGTGTCGGAATAGCAGGATACAAGGGAAGGCACATGCTGTTCCACGACAAGTGCACAGGGTGCCAGCTGTGTGCCATCGCATGCGAGGGAGTGGCAGAGGCAATAGGAATGGTCAAAGTGCAAGAGGACTGGAAACAAAACAAAAAGGCAATCATGCCGCAAATCGATTATGGAAAATGCGTCTTTTGCGGACTGTGCGTTGACGCGTGTCCGTTTTATGCGCTATACATGACAAACGACTACGAGTTATCATCATTTACAAAAGAGGCGCTGATTTACACGCCTGCCCAACTGCAGGTAAAGCCATACGTGCAGCAAGACGCCGAAATCGTGTTTGATGCAAGAGGTGCCACACATGGCTGACGCGGTGTTTCTGGCCCTGTCCGTTTTGACAATCGGCTCTGCAATTGCAGCACTTGAGGTGCGCTCCCTGATTTATGGCTCCATATCGCTGATGGGAACACTTGGGGGAATAGCTGGATACTTTTTGCTGCTTGACTCTCCGTTTGTAGCAATGTTCCAAATCGCCGTGTACATTGGCTCCATTGCGGTTTTGATTTTATTCACAGTTATGCTTGTCAGGCGCCAGCTGATCTTCATCAAAGTTGAAGACAAGAGAAGAAGGTATGCTGGAATCGGACTAATGCTGATAATGATGGTATCACTTGGAGCAATAATCTTAAGCTCCGGAATTAAGACGATTCAAACAGACGCACCGCCAGTTGACTTTAGAACGATCGGCCAAGACTTTCTAATGTATTACTGGCCTGCTCTGATACTGATGGCATTGATTCTGGCAGCATCTGTAATTGGCGCACTAACACTTGCAAGAAGGGAGGACATAGAAGATGACTTACGAACTAGTTGACTTTGTAATCGTATCAATTGCATTGCTTGCAATCGGTATCTACGGCGTGGCAGTAAAGCGAAACGCAATCCGCATGCTCTTTGCAATTGAAATCATAATCAACGCAGCAAACCTGAACTTGGTTGCATTTGCGCGATACATTCCAAACAGCCAGGGACAGACGTTTGCATTATTCTCAATCGCCATTGCCGCAGCCGAAGTGGCAGTAGGGCTTGCACTGATAATAGTAGCATACAGAATGTACAAGAATGTGGACATTGCAGAATTTAGGAGCTTGAAGGGCTAATGGAATTTGCACTACTTCAGGCAGTCTTCCTGCCCTTGTTATTGGCACCAGTCGCATATGTGATTGGAAGAAAGTTTGGCCCTACGTCTGCAACTTGGTTTACATTTGGACTGCTCCTATACTGCACAGTCCTTGTGATTACTGTGGCACTGAGCGGAAACTATGAGGAGCATTACACCTGGACTAAGCTTTTCGGAGAATTCGGATTCAAGCTAGATGGCCTTGCAATTCCGTTTGCAGTAATAATCTACGTGCTAAGCACAATCCTTGCACTATATTCAAAACCATACATGATACACAAGTTCAAAGAGTTCTTTGAGGAACAAGCACATGGTCACTCACATGAATCTGGTTCTGCTCATTCCCACGAGTCAGGATCCGGTCAGTCCACCGCACTAGTGGAATCATCTGCCGTGAAAAGCTATGTGAACCATCAATCCGGCCTGTATTTTGCACTGTATCTGGTGTTTGCAATGGGAATGCTTGGAACAGTCCTTGCAACAAACCTGATAGAATTTTACATATTTTTTGAGGTAATGCTGATCCCCGGTTTCTTCCTAGTCGCATTCTGGGGAGACGGACCGAGAAGAAGAATCTCACTAATGTTCCTCTTCTGGACCCATGCAGGTGCAGTGGTGCTACTCTTAGGATTTTTGACAATCGGACTAAACGTTGGAAGCTTTGACTTTGCGGCAATCCAGGAATCAAAGATTCCGTCAAACGTCGTAATGCTTGCCGCAATTGCAATAGTGATTGGACTTGGAGTAAAGCTTGCCGCATTTATCTTCCACATCTGGCTGCCGTACGTCCACGGCGCGGCGCCGACACCAATCAGTGCACTCTTGTCTCCTGCGATGATCGGAATTGGAGCATACGGAATATTTCGACTAATCATTGAATTTCTGCCAAACCAATACGCCGAGATGGCGCTCTGGCTCCACATATGGGGCCTTGCCACCATGATTTACGGCGGAGCGATGGCCCTCATGCAAGACGACATGAAGCGGCTGCTGGCATACTCGAGTGTGTCGCAGATGGGATACATTTTGTTTGGAATCGGTTCTTACTCTACTTTGGGACTTGCGGGTGCAGAAATGATGTACGTGACACACGGACTGGGCAAAGCTCTCCTCTTCATGACTGCAGGAGTGCTGATAGTCCAAGTGGGTTCAAGAAGCCTAAGCAAGCTTGGCGGGCTGGCAGGAAAGATGCCAATCACTGCAGTGTGCGGTGTAATTGGAGCACTTACAATCATCGGCGTTCCGCCAACTAGCGGATTCATGGGCGAGTGGACCTTGTTCTACGGGGCACTTGAAACTGCAATAAAAGATCATGCTGCAACCGGCTCTGTTCTAAGAATGGTGACATTTGGACTTGGACTTGTAGCTACCGTACTCACAATGTCCTACATGCTCTGGATGCTAAAACGCGTGTTCTTTGGAAAACTTCCTGAAAACCTTTCCCACGTAAAAGAGGCAAGCTGGTACATGACTGCCCCAATGATGGTACTTGCAGGATTTACCATAGTTGTAGGCCTATACCCTGACATTTTCTTTAACGACATAATTCCATATATGAAGGGAGTTTTGGGTGCATAACATGGAACTCATACCTGGACTTCCATTTGACTCTGGAATACACGCATGGGCAATATGGATACTGCCGTTTGTTGCAGCGCTGATACTGCCTGCTGTGGGCAAGGCCTCCAAGAGGGCAACTGGCTGGGTGGCAATAGCATTTGCACTAGTCAGCGCACTTTGCGCAGCATCGCTTCTTCCAGGAGCACTGGAATCGCACGAGGTGCATGACCAAGTAAACTGGATCTCGTCAATTGGAATCAAGGCCGGGGTCTTGGCTGATCCGCTTGCAGTAATAATGGCAAACGTTGTCGGCTGGATTGCATTTTTGATTATAGTGTATAGCACTGGCTACATGAAAGGAGACAAGGACATTGTCAGATTCTGGTTCTGGATGATGTTCTTTATCGGATCAATGCAAATCATCGTACTTTCAGACAACCTGCTCATGATGTTCTTTGGATGGGAGGGAGTGGGCCTTGCCTCATACGCGCTCATCGGATTCTGGTATCGTGACAAGGCCAAAGACCATGTCGGTGTTCCGGGAAGGAAGGTACTTGGATTGCTGGACTATTATTCCCCAACGCACGCAGGAATGAAGGCGTTCATCATGACCAAAGTCTGAGACATCATGATGCTATCTGGCATGTTTTTGATATTTGCATTTGCGGGAACATTTGGATTTAGAGAATTGATGCACGACACTGCCTGGGCAACCTCGATGCAGGCCCAAGGATTGTTGGTGCCTGCAGCAGTGCTTCTCTTTGGCGGAGCGATTGGAAAATCTGCCCAGTTCCCACTAAACGAGTGGCTGCTTGAGGCAATGACTGGACCGACTGCGGTATCTGCACTCATTCACGCAGCAACAATGGTAAAGGCAGGGGTATTCCTAGTTGCAAGACTCGGACCGTTGTTCTTTGCACTGGCAGCAGCAGGATTTGCACTGGACCAGTTCTTTATGGTAATAGCTTGGGTTGGAGCAATAACTGCGCTACTCTTGGCAACGCAGGGAATGGTAAACCCCGAAATCAAAAAAGTACTTGCATATTCAACCGGATCTCAAATCGGCTACATGATGTTGGCACTTGGTGTGGCAGGACTGTCCAAGCAGTTCGTTGACGGATACACCGCAGGATTCTTCCACTTGATTTCGCACGCGATGTTTAAGGCGTCATTGTTCATGGCGGCAGGGTCACTACTGCACATTGTAGGATCTAGGTTCATGACTGACATGGGCGGCTTGCGAAAACACATGAAAAAGACATACGCGTTCATGTGGGCAGCAGGGCTTGGCCTGATGGGTGCGCCATTTATCACCACCGGGTTCTGGAGCAAGGACGCAATATTTGCAGCAGTATACGAGTCTGGAAGCGAGTGGGCATTACCATTATTTGCAATAGCAGTACTGACTGCGGTAATCACGGCATTCTATACTGTGAGGATGATCGGTATGGTCTTCTTTGGAGACAAGAGCAAGCACATAGAGCACATGGAAAAAGAAGGACACCACATCCACGAGGCGCCACTGTCCATGTGGGTGCCATATGGAATACTTGCTGCTCTGACAATCGGAATCGGCGTAATCGGACTAACCGCAGAGCACGGAATTCACGAACTGTTCACAGAATACCTTGAAAACACGTTCCACATCGAGTCTGCACACGTGACAGTGGAGTCTGGCATGGAGATTCCGTTCCTTGAGGGAATCAACCCCGTAGCACTTGGCGCATCGCTTGCGGCATTTGCAATAGGTGCAGGACTTGGATACATATTCTATATCGGAAGGTTCGTCGACCCAGTCAAGTTTGTAAACTCTAACATTTTCTTTTACTCTATTCACAAGGTGATACTAAACAGATGGTACCTCAACGCAATGGTGTACTGGTGCTTTGTTGTAGCGCCACTTTGGTTGGCAAGGGGAGTCTGGAGATACTTTGAGAAAACAGCAATTGACGCCGGCATGAACATGGGAGTGGAGCGCGCAGTTGGCTGGAGTGCCAAAGTAGTGCAAAAGACGCAGACTGGCGTTGCACAATCATACCTTTACGTATTTGGAGCTGGAATACTTTTCGTAGTCCTGTTTTTGTTCATCTAGGAGACATGGCATGATCGAAATAACTTCACCACCTGTAATCCTAATAGCGATACTTGGAACAATCGGAATGATTCTTCCGATAATCAGCATGCTGAGAAAGGAAAAAGGCTCATCGTCACTGTACGGCGCAATCGCATTTGGTGCACTCATTGCCTCAATAGGATATGTGGCATACGAAATATTCACAAACCAAATTCCTCCGTCTGCGCTGTTCTCAGGCGACGTGCTTGCAAACGATTCGTTTAGCGCACTCTTTGCAATCGCAATGCTGATTGTATCGATCATGACGACTGTCGGCTCGTTTAACTTCATGAGGGGCCAGTCGCATCCTGCGATTTACTATTCCCTGATATTATTATCCACAATCGGAATGGTGCTTGTTGCATATTCCACTGACCTGGTAATGCTCTTTGTCGCATGGGAGCTCATGAGCATCCCGACATACGTCCTTGCAGGATTCATGAAAAAGAATCCAAGCTCAAACGAAGCTGCCCTCAAGTACTTTTTGTTTGGCGCGCTGTCATCAGCAATCATAGTTTACGGAATCTCACTTGTCTACGGACTGACCGGATCTACAAACATTGGAGTCGTGATAGCAGGTCTTGCAACCCTGGACCCGCAGATGATGCCGCTTGCCATACTTGCAGTGGGAATGTTCATCGCAGGATTTGGATTCAAGATGGGATTAGTCCCGTTCCACATGTGGCTTCCAGACACCTACGAGGGTGCACCGCCTACCATCACCGCGCTGCTTGCAGCAGGAACCAAAAAGGCCGGATTTGCCGCTGCACTCCGGGTCATAATCATGGGCACAGTCGCGCTGAATCTGGACTGGACGTTTGCACTTGGGGTGATCGCCGTAATGACAATGACTGTCGGCAACATCGCGGCAATCATGCAAAAGAACATCTCAAGAATGCTTGCCTACTCCAGCATTGGGCACGCAGGGTACATACTCATTGGACTTGCAGTCGCACCGTTTACCGTCCTTGGAATCCAAGGCTCACTGTTTCACATTCTAAACCATGCAGTCATGAAAGGTGCGGCATTTATCGCAATTGCAGGTATAGTAGTGGCACTTGGCGTAACAAACATCGACAAGCTAAAGGGGCTTGGCAGAAAGATGCCAATCATATCGATCGGTTTGGTGATATCGCTCCTTGCCCTTGCAGGCGTTCCTCCGACTGCTGGATTCTGGAGCAAGCTGATGCTCTTTGGCTCGGCACTAGATGCTGGCGTACCGTCATGGGGACCGTGGCTTGCAATAGCCGGTGTGCTAAACAGTGCCCTCTCTCTGGCTTACTATGGTTGGATAATTCGCAAGATGTACTTTGAAGGCGAAACGGAAAAGAGAATCCCAGAGCCAAAATCCATAATTGCAGTGATGATATTTTCCATAATCTTCCTAGTTGGAATAGGCGTTTATCCAGATCCTATAATTGACTTTACAAAGAATGCGATGCCTTCGCTTGGCGCCCTGATTACACCTTCAGGGTAGTAAATTTAAGCAAGAACTCTAGATGCGATTTTGCGTTGCTCTCTGAAATTTTTCGCAAGCTAGTGTTTGCCTTGTCCGCATAATCCTTTAGCAGTTTTTCCATGTGGTTGAAAACATCCCGTGGGTCTGCGCTCTTTTTCACAAGCAAATTGAACAACTTGTCCTCGTTTTTCCAGTCTATCAAATCATCTCTTATCTGGTACGCGATGCCGATGTTTTTTCCATATTCTGATAGCGCCATTATGTGTTCTTCGTCCCCGCCCCCGATTATTGCGCCAAGCCTTGCCGCAGTTTCAAAGGCAACGGCAGTCTTGTATTCTATGACCTTGAGGTAATCGTCAAATGTTACGTCCTCGCTTGTCTCAAGCCTGGTCTCTATGACCTCGCCTTCGCTCATCAGCATTGCAGTGTTTGCCAAATCCTTTGTTACTCGCGGGTCGTTTAATCTGGATGAAATGTTTAGTATCAGCCCCAAAACAAAATCGCCAGTCAGAATGCTGGTGTTGTATCCGTATTTGATGTGGAAAGGATCCTTGTAGCGCCTTGAGGTCTCATTATCGATGATGTCGTCATGTATGACCGACTCTGTGTGCAAGAATTCAACTGCGCATCCTGCAATGTATGCGCGCTCGTCGATCTTTCCAACACATTCTGCGGACAAAAGCAGAATCAGCGGCCTGATTCTCTTGCCGCCGTCGATTGCATACTTGAGTGGCTGCATAAACTCTGACTGCGAGTACAGTGCAAGCTCTGACTCCAGTGCATGATCAATTCTTGTAATATACTCCTTATACGTCTCAAATAATGGATTTATTTTCAGATTTTTTCGATCCAAAAAACTGCTCATTTTTTCCTCTCATCCGTGATTATTAATAGTTGTAGGTGCTCCCGCCGGGATTTCCATCATAAGATTTTGGACCCGGGATCTCCGCCTTGAAAGGGCGACATGCTTGACCGGACTACACCACAGGAGCCCGTTTGCATCGCCGCATCGAGTCCTTAAAATCGTTTTGAACATGAAAGATTTTTTTATCGGCATACGCCAGTACCACTATGAACTCACTTTCAAAAAGAATTGACGATATCATAGAAGAAAAAAGCTTGCTTAAACACCCGTTTTACCAAATGTGGAGCGACGGAAAACTCTCAATTGACTCACTTGCCGGCTACTCCAAAGAATACTTTCAAATGGTAAAGGCCGTCCCAGATTTTGTCGGGACAATCGCATCCTTTGCCCCGGACTCGCTAATAACAGAAATCAAAGAAAACCAGGCAGAGGAGGCAGAGCACCTAAAACCGTGGATAAACTTTGCAGTATCCTTGGGAGTCAACGATTCTGAAATCGTAAACTATTCAGGACTAGAGAAAACAAACAATGCCGTATCTGAACTATCTCAGTTAATCACAAATCTTGAAAGCGGCGCCGTGGCAATGTATGCGTTTGAAAAAGAAATTCCAAAAATAAGCCACACAAAACTAGAGGGGCTGGAAAAATTCTACAGCATCACTGCAAGCGAGGCGACCGAGTACTTTAGACTCCACATGGAGGCAGACATACGACATGCGGCAACATGGAGAAACATAATCGATGCCATACCTGAAGAGAGACACGACGAACTAATCATGGTGGCAGAGAAATCCCTGTCTGCACAAAACCATCTGCTTGACAGCTGCTACGAAAACTACTGCCAAGCTCTATAACTTTTATACGCAAAAGAAATCTGTTTTTTGGGGCCCATAACTCAGCTTGGTAGAGTAACCGGCTCATAACCGGTGAGCCAAGGG
>CAZCWI010000047.1:0-11999 GCA_964502325.1 uncultured Candidatus Nitrosotenuis sp.
AATTGGCGAATCAAAGCCAACGGCGGTAACTGCACAGACATCAAGGCCGCTCTCAGTAGGCGAATATATCGTAATTGACTCGCAGGACGGAAAACTTCTCGGACTTGTGGAGCGCTCGTTTGTTTCAAGTGCTGCCCTAAATGACATCCACAACTATGACGAGGCAGTGGAGAGCAAGGAGGTTGCAGACCTAAACTCGAGGGACAAGAGCTTTACTGCAAAAATAACAATTTTAGGATACCTGACAGATTTGCAGAAAAGCAGAATAGTTCTTCCCGCAATTCCGCCAATACCCGGTACTGCGATACTAAATGCGACAAAGGGAGACTTGGGGACCATATTTGGCCCGCAAAAAGAAGAATGGGTAAAAATTGGAACGCTTTTGAGAAATTCGGAAATCGAGGCAAAGATCAATCTGAACAAAATTGTTTCAAGGCACCTGGCAATTTTGGCAATGACTGGGATGGGGAAAAGCAACCTAGTGTCATTGCTTGCAAAACAGATTTCATCACTTGACGGAACGCTGATAATTTTTGATTACCACAACGACTATCCGGACTTGCACATACCTGGGATTAACGTAATTGATGCAAAGATAAACCCCAGGCTGCTTGATTCAAACACGCTCTCAGACGTGCTTGAGATTCGCGAAAATGCAGACATTCAGCACCGCATCCTCAGGCTGGCATTTACAGACGACGTAAAGGAGGCAAAAAACTTCTGGGACGCACTTGACCACAACGTGGCAATGATTGGCTCAAACCCGGAGAGAAAAGACGACAGACACTCCGCAGACAGGGTGCAGGACAAAATTGACGATGCAAGACACAGATTTGCAGACGTACTAGACCCGGACATAATGGACCCACTCGGGCTGATAAAGGAGGGAAGGGTAAATGTCCTAAACGTATCAGAGCTGTCAGAAAAGCAGGCAAACGTTGCACTTGCATATTATTTTCAGGAACTGCTCAACGACAGAAAGGCAGCGCTCTTGGCAAAAAATTCCAAAAGCAAGGAGGGCCGCCGCTACAGATTTGACTCGCCAATTTTCGTAATAATCGAAGAGGCTCACGTGTTCATTCCAAAGGGGGAGGACACCCACACAAAATACTGGGCTGCAAAAATTGCAAGGGAGGGGAGAAAGTTCGGACTAGGGCTGTGCATCGTCTCGCAGAGGCCGCGAAACATTGATCCAAACGTCCTAAGCCAGATGGGCTCGCTTGCGGTGATGAAAATAGTTCAAGAAGACGACCAGCACCAGATATCGTCTGCGGCAGAGTCAATCAGCAAGGACCTCATAACGCAGCTGACATCTCTAAATGTCGGCGATGCGGTGTTTGTCGGGCAGTGGGTAAACCTTCCTGCCATAGTGCACATCGATGAGGTAAAAGACAAGGTGGTCGGCTCGGACAAAAATGCAGTTTCCGAATGGAAGTACGCAAAAAAGTTCGACAAGGTAGCAGTAGAGTCAACGCAGGGACTAATCCAAAAAGACTTTTTGCTTGATTGAGATGATATTTTCCCACATTTCTGACACGCACTTGGGCCTGATGCAGTATGGCCTAGAAGAAAGAGAAAAAGACATGTACGACGCGTTTAACGAGTCAGTTGACATATCGATTAAGGACCATGTGGATTTTGTCATTTTTGCAGGTGACATATTCCACGTGCCAAACCCGAGCGGGACTGCAATCATACAGATGGCAAACGCGCTAAAGCGCCTAAAGCAAAGCCAAATAGAGCCGTTTTTTGTTCTAGGCGAGCACGACATCAGCAGGATCCGCTCAACACCAATCCCATACGTATACCACAACTTGGAATATGCCAAGTACGTCGGGGGCGGAAAGCCAGTCGTCTACAAAGACGTGCTGATTGCAGGATTTGACAAGATTCGAAAAAGCGAGATGCCGGCATATTATGAGAGGTTTTCTCAAATAGACAAGGCGGCAAAAGAACACAGGGGCCACAAGATTTTGGTGATGCACCAAGGCATATCTGAGATAAACAAGTTTGCAGGCGAGATCAATTCGACTGATCTTCCAAAAAACTTTACCTATTATGCCATGGGACACCTCCATGACCACACCCTAAAACAGTTCCCCCATCTGTCAGGACCGGTGGCATATCCAGGATCAACTGAAATGACGACAAGTGAGGGAATCAAGGAATCGCAAAAGGGGTTTTACATAGTAGACATTTCAGGAAACGAGGCAGTCCCAAACTGGACAAGGCTTGACACAAGGCCGCAGCTGTCGCAGAAAACAGAATTTGACAAATTGGAAAAAACAGTCAGCGAGGTTTTAGAAGGCATTTCAAAATTTGCAAAAAAGCCAATAGTGGAGATAAAGATTTCAGGCAATACAATAGAATCAGACATTGTGCAAAACCAGATGGCCCGCCTTGCACCGCACACGCTGCACTATGTCTGGAGGCTTACCCAGAACAGCGAAGAGGGCTCATCGGTGCTTTTGGACAGGCCTGCAAGCATCGATGATGAGTTGATCAGGCTTGCGACAAACTGCCTTGGCAGGACAGACTTGGCGGCATTTGCAATAAAGGATCTTTTGCCGCTTTTATCATCAAACAGGACCGACGAGGCAGGCCAGATGATAGCAGAAAGATTCGAGCAGTTTAGGAGATCAGGATGATAACATCAGTAGAGCTTGGAAATTTCATTTCGCACTTTGAGACAAAGCTTGACTTTGAAGAAGGGGTGACGGTATTTGTCGGGCGCAACGGCGCTGGAAAGTCAAGCATAATCGATGCCATAACATTTGCACTCTTTGGTGAGCACACGCGCAAGTCAAACAAGAGCCTGATCAGGCGAGGCACGAGCCAAGCGTATTCCAGGGTGAATTTTACTCTAAATGGAAAAAATTACCAGGCAGAGAGGAAAATCGACTCAAAGGGAACGCTTGGCGCCCAGCTATTTGAGATAAGAAACGGCGAGATGCTGCCGATTGCGTCAGGGGAGCGAAAGCAGTTTGGCGAGTCCATGACAGGGGAGATCGAGTCTAGGATAGGCCTTGACTTTACCAAGCTCAAAGTCGCATCCATAGTACAACAAGGCGAGCTAAACTCCATAATCAAGGCAAAGCCAAAGGAGTTCAAGGAGCTGCTCAATGCCATAATCGGAATAGACAAGCTGGACGTCGCAGCAGGCAACCTAAAGACAGTCCAGAAAAACTTTCGCCAGACAGTCCAGCAGAGGCTAGGATATGACGACACCCATATCGATGTGCTAAACAAAGAAATAGTAACGCTAGATGACGAGATAAAATCAGCCGAGCCCCAAAAGATGCAGCTTCTGCAAAAAAAAGAATCAGAGGAATCTGAACTGCAAAAGATAAAGCAGAAAATAGAAACCGAATCCTCAAAGGAAACAATACTTGCGCAGATTGAGCAGCGAAAAAGCGAGCTTGTAAAATATGCAAAAGACGCAATACTGCTGATTCAGAGAAACATTTCAGAAAAGGAGAGAAAAATCCAGGCCTGCCAGGGGTGCTTTGAGTTGGCAGACTCTAAGGGAATGCTAGAGTCAGCGCTGCAGAAAACCGAAGTTGAAATCGAGGGCGCCGGCAAAAAAATCCAAGAGATGTCAAAGCAGGCGGCAATTCTAAAGGAACACGAGTCGTTGGCAAAAAAACTGCAGCTCCAAGACGGCAAGTGCCCGGTGTGCGACTCTGCAGTGGATCACCTAAAACCAATCTTTCAGATAGAGCACCTGGCACAGGAGCAAAAAAACACAGAATCAGAAATCCGCTCCCTTGAGCAAAAAAAACTTGCACTATCAAAAGAAAAAAAGGAAACGTCAGAGAAATTGCAAAGGGCAATCATGGCAAAATCCACACTTGACGCCCATTCCATACAAAATGTGGGGCAAATTGAGGCAATACGCTCAGAGGTGGAGGCACAAAAAAGCCAGATCAAGATTTCATCCACTGCAAATACGGAAGGCGGCATGCTCCAGTTTGCATCGATTGACTCGCATACAAGAACTCTGTATGAGACAATATCGGAGCTTGAAAAGCAAGTCGCAGGTTTTAACCAAAAAGAATTTGAAAAACTTAAAATTGATTCGGAGCAAAAGCGAAGAGACCTAAGCCAGATTGATCAAAAGTATGGCGCCATTACAGAAAAAATAAAAAGAGCAGACGAGAGAATCGCAAAAATCAATTCCATCCTAGCAGAACTAAGTTTGGTCAGAAAATACCTGCTCCAGATCGACGACATACAGACTAGCGTATATGACCGCGACGGCCCGGTTGCGACAAGCCTCAGGTCATGGGCGCTAATGACAATTTCCGCAAAAGCCTCAGAGTATCTTGACATACTCAATACAAAAATTCACAGAGTCGAGCTGTCAGAGAAAGCAAGAGACATTACAATCACGTGTTATTCAAAGAACAATCCAATTGACATAGACTCGCTAAGCGGCGGAGAGCAGGTAAGTGTCGCGCTATCATTGAGGCTAGGGATGGCACACCTGCTTGGCGCATCGAACCTAAACTTCATAATACTTGACGAGCCGACAACTCACCTTGACGGAGAGCGAAGGCGCGCCCTGGTAAAAGTGCTCTCGCAGCTATCAGACATAACAGGTGTGACAGGGCCGCTCCAGTTCATCATAATAACTCACGATGCGGAAATCTTTGAGGACTCTAGTGTGGAGAAGATATACAAATTTGAGTCAAGTGAGGACGGAACGAAAGTTGCGTTGCTCTAGCCGCCTGTAAGCTTGGCAAATTTTTCGTTCTTGCTTAGCTTTTCCATGAACTGAATGTTGGACAGTGCAACTATTGCAGATTCCACGACTGGAATGCTTGGGTCGTTGAGTGCCTGCTCCAGTACTGGTTTTGCATCCTTTGCCCCAACCACGCCAAGTGCGATTGCCGCCTCGTGTCGCACAAACATGCTTGGGTCGTGCAGTGTGGCGTCTTCAAGGTGTGGGACGGCGCTTCTGTACCCCATTTGCCCAAGTGAAAACGCAGCCTCGTGTCGCACAAGCTCGTTTGGGTCGTGTTTTAGCACCTTTGCAATGTGCGGTATTTTGTCCTCGCCTCCAAAGTCGACCAGGATACAAGTCGCCCTGGTTCGAATCACATAGTCTTCATGAGTGATTAGACTGACAAAGTAATCGACGTCTTTTTTTTCGTACTTGTCTTCCATTTGCGCAAAAAGGGCAAGCCTTTTTTCCGGTACTGCTTCCATTTCTGATTTTGAAATCACCTGTGTAGTATATTATCCTAGTTTTGAAAATCAAGAATCGGTATACTTTTAAAATATTCAGACTGGATTTCATTGTTGATAGCGCAGATAGGCCAAAAGGCGCCAAACTTGGGAGTTTCAAAATGGGTCCAGGGGATGCCGACTAACTTTGATCAGGAAAAAGACCACATCGTGCTAGTCGAGGTATTCCAAGTAAACTGCCCGGGCTGTTTTCTGTACGGCATACCAGAGGCAATCAACATTTACCAGAAATACCACTCAGAGGGCGTAACGGTTCTTGGCATTGCCACTGCGTTTGAGGATTTTGACAAAAACACGCTAGAGAATCTAGAGATGCTGGCAAAGACAGGTGAGACAGTCGGCGAGACAAAAAAGGCGCTCTCCCAGTACGGCAGGGCAGTTGACGGAAGCAAGATTCCGTACAAGATTCCGTTCCCGCTTGGCATGGACATACTGACAAAAGAGACAGGCGAGGTTAGCAATGAAAAGATAACGGATTTCATAAAAAGCCAGCTTCCAGACTTTGATTCGCAGCCAGAAGACTACAAGTCCCAGATAATACAGCGAGTCAAAGAGTATTTCAAGTCAAAAGAATATTCGGCGTACACGTTTGATACGTTTTCCCTCCGAGGAACGCCGTCCACCATACTGGTTGACAGGAAGGGAATTTTGCGCGACGTGTCATTTGGCCAGACAGGCCACATTGATCAAATGATCCAAGACCTGCTCAACGAGTGACTGATCTTTTCTTGTACACCATTACGCTGCCAGCTGCGATTGCAGCTATTGCGACTGCTACAAATATCATCGCCAGATTCACAGGCTCGCCCTGAATCATTTCAGGTTCCGGAGCATCTAGCGTAAAGTCGCTTTTAATCGCAAGTGTGTGCGTCCCGTTTCCCGGAAACTCTAGCGTTACAAAAGAAATTTCAGAGTTTGACATTATTTTAGGCGATATTTCTTGCTCGTTTAAGAACAGGTGGAGTTCGCCCTTTGTTATGTTTTGAGGGATTTGCATTTCCAAAAGATTGTTCTGCAGCCCGCTTGAGATTTGAAACACGAGTGTGTCATTGTAAAACACCACGTCGTCGATGTTAAAGTTTGCAACTGTTTCAATCACGTATGTTTTGCCCCCAATGTCAACATCAAACTTGGTCTTAAGTCCGGTCTTGTCAGAAAGCGGTATGGCAAAGGCAGGAACTACAACAATTGATAGTAAAATCAGAAATAGAATAAATTTCAATTTAAGCTGGAATTACTCTTTTTCGTAGCTCTTTGTCTTTTGATATTCTTGCATGTGAAGGATCAGCTAGGATTACTTCGAACCAATAATGAAATCCATCCTTGTACAAAAAGTACGAACCAAGTACCTTTAGATTCTTGTATTTTTGCGCAGTTCTGTTTTCCGCAACCTGCTTCATGCTAACGTCGGCCTTTATTCGAGTTACGCCCAAGTGCTTTTGTCTTCTGCCGGCAACAGGTCTTTTTCTTCTCATTCCTCCGGTTCCGACTCGGGCCCTTATCACCACTATTCCCTGCTTTGCCTTGTAGCCCAGGCTTCTTGCCTTTTGGATTCGGCTTGGCTTTTCAAGTCGGGTAAACGCGTTCTGCTTTCTCCAGATTACGGCCTTTTCGCGTATTTCTGGCGAGTTTTGCTGCCACATCTTAAGCCAGGTTTTGTCTTGGGAACTGAGCATTATTCGCACTATTTCACCCCCCTTAATATCCGATACGGATGAGAAATTCCCCAGAACCGCGCCGATTGCCCAAAATTTGTAAAATTTGTTTTTCCCAAAATTCCCAAAATCAGCTAATCAAAAAATGCAACAGCAACACTGCAACGCCAAAATACATGGCAATTGTCATAATATCGCTAATAATAGTCGCAATTGGGCCTGAAGATATCGCCGGATCTATCCCAAATCTCTCAAAAAGAATCGAGACAAATGTGGAAAAAAACGCCTGAGATATCATGCTTAGGAAAATCGAAATGCCAATTACAATTCCAAGGTCGAATTTCCCCCAGCCAAGAAACGCGGCCGCAAAAAGAGAGATCGCAAAAATAAATCCCAAAAACGAGCCGATCTTTATTTCCCGAAACAGGTAGCGCCTCAGAGAAAAATTCGGCTCCAGTGCAAACATCCTGACCACTAGCGTTTGAGACTGAGTCCCTATGGCATCACTAAGATAAACAATCACTGGGATAAACGAGGCAAGTATGATGTATTCGTTAAGAAAAGATTCAAAGTTGCTAATAATTGCAGCCGCTATCAACCCCCCAAAAAGTCCGATAAACAAAGACGGGAGGCGCGCCCTCACCAACCTGCTTGCAGGAGTTTTAAGCGATTCAATCTCTTTGACATGTGGATGTATTCCGCTGGATCTTAAAACATACTCCCTCATATCACGATGAAATATTGAAAGCAATGCATGGTGCAGAATTACACCAACGAGTCGTTTTTCATTATCTACCACAGGTATTGCCTTTAGGCCGTGTCTTAATGCGACAAAGACGGCTCGCTCTTGGCGCGAGCGCTGTTTGATAAAAACAACATCTTTGTTCATTATTTCCTCCAGCCTCGTAGTAGGGGCAGCCTGAAGAACCTGCTTTAGTGAGGTCACGCCAAGCAGTACGCCGTTTTCGTCGACAACGTAAACGTATCCGATTGTCTCAAACTCCCCCGCCCTTACATCCAGCAGATCCTCAATCTTGCCAACTGTTTGAGAAGGTAAAAAAGCCAAGAACTTTTTTGTCATCATCGCGTCCAAAGAGTTGCCATGATTGTTTTTCTTTGTATTGGAGGACACTACTCAAAAATGACAGCCATCTGTTAAATGCCTTATTTAGCATCCATGCGCAGTGTTTTCCAAAAAAGCACAAATTATCCAAAAACACGCCCGCATTTTCTCAAAATACGAGGCCTGCCAAGAGTCAAGACGGATTTTGCAGTCGTGCGCGGCAAAAAACCCCAGTTATCAGTTGCCTCCAAAATAAAGTGTCTGCGAGTGTCAGATTCTCCAAGTTTTTTTTCACCCGCAGGAACTTCCTAAGAAATTCACACTTTCTCACGCCACACATCTGATAAAGTTTGCGAATCCTGTTTGTTCTTTTTAGACGACTTCCAAATCATATCATAGAAAAAATACAAAAGAACAATGGTCGAGAAACACCTAAACAGAATCTCAGAGGAGGAGCAGGCCAAAAAGGACGCTGACGAGGACTGGTCGCACATAACAGGAGTCGGCTCTCGAATCGAGGTAGTCGACCCCTTGGCGGTAACTGACAGAACAATTATTTTTGGAAAGGACATTGCCCCCTCAACAAAGGAGGACGCAGTAAAAGAAAAGACAGACGAGTTCAAAGACCAGATTGGCAACACAAACCAATACCTAAAGTTTGTCAACGCCCACCTTGCAGCAAAAAAAGAAAAACTAGACATGCTCAAAGAGAGGGAGAAGAAATTCCAAGAGGAGATAGAGGCACTCCAAGTAAACAGCGTCAAACCAAGATCAGATCTTGACAAGGTCAACTACAAATACATAACAGAAAACGACACAAAGTCGCTAATCGCCCACATGGCGTCAGAACTTGAGCAGATAAAGGAAAAACTCACGCACCAGGAATCGCAGGTACAAAAAACGAAAACAGAATTGCAGCAAAAAGAAGAGCAGCTAAAGCACCTGCAGGAAGAAATTGCGCAAAACAAGAAAAAAGCGCCAGAGGATCCGCTATATGTGATACGAGAAGAGCTGGCAAAGCTTGGAATCGACGGGAATGCCGGCAAGCTGGCAAATGCGCTAAACGCGCTTTCAAGCATGGTGCCAAAAGACCCATCGCGCCAGAGTGCACCATAAGGCAAAACAAGAATCATTATTTAGGAACATTTTTTTGGTGTGCAGATTTGCCCTAAAACGTGAAATACCAAGTCGCGTTGTTTTGTTTTTTGACAGCCTGCCTAATGGCGCCAGTAATTGCCAGTGCCGAAGTTCAGATCACATCGAGCAAAAAGACTTACAATTATGGCGACTATCTTGGCATAGTCATAAGCGTCTCAGAGGTGACGGGGGATGACGCCACCATGCACATCGTAGACTCGGACGGGGTAAGGAGCAGTGCCATACCAGTCCAGATAAAAAACACGATTACCACAATCACCTCCCCAAGCTCGTTTGACGCGGCGATTTTCAAGGAAGGAAAGTACCATATCGAAATAGAATATGCAGGGCAAAGGGGAGAAGCAGAGTTTGAGATAGTCGATGCAGGAAACATCACTCTGCCGCTTGCAAGCAGCGTGGTTGTCTCAGAGTGGGTACAGGGCACAATATCAGACTATATTTTCCTAAAGTTTCTTGCAGACAACGATGTCGTGAGCCTGCAAAAAGGCACCGCATTAGAAAACGCCAAGATTCCATCATGGTACAAGACAAACGGGATTTGGTGGTCAGAAAAAAAGATATCAGATTCAGAGTTTGTAAACGGACTGCAGTATCTTTTGGATAGGAAGATTATTTCCTAGTTTTTGCTTCTGCCGGCTTTTCCAATTGCCCAGAGAACAATCATTATGATAAAGGCGACTACAAACGCCGCTACTATTGGCATGATCAGATCAAATGCCATACCCCTGCTCGAAGTTGTTTGCGGTGCCGAAGATTGGTCCAGTACGCATACCCCGTCAGTCAGTATGGTTCCAGGTCCGCAAGTCTCATCTAGAACGCACGCTCCGTCCTTTAGAACGGTTCCAGGTCCGCAAGCCATATCCGTTTCCTCAGGCGTCTCTTCTGGAGTCACTTCTTCTTGCTCTGCTTGTTCTAGTACGCACACGCCGTCAGATAGTACGGTTCCAGGTCCGCAAGTCAGATCAGTTTCCTCAGGTATCTCCTCCGGCGTCTCGGGAGTTTCCTCAGGCACCTCTTCAGGCGTCTCTTCAGATACAGGTCCTAGACCAAATGCCGGCTCTGTACTCATGGCTATGATATCAACAGAGTTTGTTCCCTCTATGACATCTATTGTCAGGGTTCTTGACGTGTCGTCTTTTGACTCTTCAAACGTTGCCTCAAATCCGTCTAGCAATACCAAAAAGTCATCGTCCTCTCCGGCAGTCCTAGAGTCAAAGAAGTTCCTATCAAGTGTTATTTCCAAAGTGCCAGACACGTCAGAGGTGGTGACAAAGACGGTGACAGTCGAAGACTCGACGTCAGTGTCGATTCCAGTCACATCAAGTCCCGTTGCATCGTATTGGACGTCAAATGTTGAATCGTTTACGGTTGCTTGGATTGTTCCCGGTTCTGCAAATGCTAGATTCGGTAAGAACAGGCTTGCTGCCAAGAATGCGAAAACAAGGCTTGGTTTCAATTAAGCACACCACGCAAAATCTGTATTTTATGTTTGCTTTTAGTTAAACCAATTATCGTGCAAGTAGCCATGCCCAACTCGACTTAGGTTTTGCAGGATTTTTGATAAATTACGGGATAACTTTATTGTGATTCATTGGTCAAAAATATCACTAGGCGCGGTCTTGACAAACAGCCATGCCAAAGGCCATGACGCCCAAGCCTACTGCTTTTTGTTTACGGTCAGGGCAAATTCTTTTTCCAGCACAGGCTTGACATCGTTTTTGGCATAGACTCCCACGGTTATCCTAAAGGACATTTTACTGACCGGGATGTTGTGCGGCGTGATCACTATTTCATGATCCCCCGTGTTCCTATTAGGAAAGTCCAAGTCAGGCAGATTAAGAGACGGGGCGCTAATTGTAAGGTACTGATTGTTTTCGTCGTCAGTTTTTGTTTTTAATATCATGTTGTCAAATTTTTCTTTAAAGTTTCTTACGTTAACTTTTATCGACGTTGTCTTGTCAGACGTTATTTTTGACTTGGACAGGTTTATTTTTTCAAACGCCAGCCCTTTTTTGCCAAACATACCCAAGATACTCCAGGCCTCATATTAAATTAATAAAGATCATGTGGCATTCTTGCAAAAAATTCGCCCATAGATTTTGGCATCATCGCATTACACAAATTGGTATTTGCATGACGTTTAACGAATTGGTTTGCACTGATTATCCAAGTCTAAAACGAGTCTTTGCAAGAACCGTTATTCCTGCCATGCTTGCGAGAAGAACCAGTCCTGCCATTGGACCAAATTCAGGTATGACGCTTGTCCCAGATATTGTCACGCTTTCGGTGCCCTTTGGAATTTGAATTGTGACAAACCTAGTGCTCTCATCGCCCACCGCAGGATCTCCAGTAATCAGCTTGTTGTCAGCATATATCATAAACGGCATGTCGACAGTCCCGCCCTGCTTTGAGTCCAGTATAGCGCGCGGAATGCCAAGTGAGATTTTCCCCCCATCCTCAGTGTGCGTATTTAGTACGATGTGTTTACGTTCAATATCGACAGTGGCTTCTGTGACCTCAACGTCTTGCCCGTGGATTTGGATTTGTCCAACTAGCGCAACTGGAGTCTGCATTGTAATTACAGGCAACGTCATTGCGATAGATCTTGGGCCCATGACAAAGACCTTGTCCTGGCCCTGTATGGAGGCGTAGATCTTGTGCGTCTTTGAATCGATTGCAAGATCCCACGTCAAGTCGCCAATTTCGATTGTGTTGATAATCTGGTTGGTTTTTCCATCAATCTTTACGATTTTGTTCTGTTGAAGGTAAGAGGCATAGATCTGGTGTTCAACCGTGTCCACTGCGATTGCCTGTGTGTCATCACCAACAGGTATCGTTTCAAGTATTTTTTCTCCAATTACGTCAACTACGGT